>CAZSUX010000334.1:0-3013 GCA_964610135.1 uncultured bacterium
TCAACAGCAACGGAATCATGGTGGTCTGGGAATGCACCGGCGATGACCAGTATGAGACGGTATACCGGGACACTGTCTGGCAGCCGAACGGCGCCGACGTGTTCATGACCAATGACATCGACGGTGACAGTCTGCCGGAGTTCTACGTTGCCTACTGGAACGTCCCGCGCGGGAAGATGTATCTCTACATGTGGGAGATGACTGGCGATGACCATTACGCCCGCACACTGGTTGACTCCGTCTGGTTCTCGGGAGCTGACGCGGGCCGTATCAGCGAGTGCGGGGACATCGATGCCGATGGCACTGACGAGTGCATCTGGACGACGCCGGACATCATCAAGGTGTACAAAGCAGTTGGCGACAACGACGTCGAAGAGGTTTGGCACTTTAACAACGACCACGGCGGTTTCCGGTCCTTGGTCAGCACGGTCTACGACGTCAACAACGACGGCTACAACGAGCTGATTGCCGCAGGCAATGCCAAGATATCCATCTTCGAGGTCGACGCGGTAGACCTGCTCTCGCCGAACAGCGGTACGTACGACGTGGGCGATACGGTCCCAATCCGCTGGGTCACCAATTCGCCCCCGCGTTGTGACTCGCTGTCGCTCTTGCTGCGGCGTGACTCGTTGTGGAATCTGGATACCATTGCGACCGGCCTTCCTGGAACCGACACCGTCTATCGCTGGGTCGTGCCCTCTGGCGTACCCGACACCGGCCGCATCGTGGTGGTAGCCTATGGGCCCTCACCCCAGCCCTCTCCCAATGGGAGAGGGAGCGAGGGTGAGGGTCTGCCAAGGCTGGGTCAGGTTGCTTGGCAGTTTGACATCTCCGATAGCGCCATCACCTTCATCGGCGGCGGCGTTGCGGAGGGAACCCACAACGTGCCGCTGCAATGGTCGCTCTCGGTCAGCCCGAATCCGGCCAGAGGTGCGTTCACGGTGAGGTACGATGTGCCGGGAAAATGGGGACAGTCCCAGCCGCTTCGCGGCCAGACTGAGGTACAGTCCCCATTTTCCGCAGTCCCCGTTTTCGCGCTCGGCATCTACGACGTCGATGGCCGCCTGGTCCGGTCGCTGTCAGAAGGTGATGTCGCACCGGGCAGATACGAGGTCAAACTGCCCTCTGGCGTTCTTCCGGCCGGGGTCTACTTTGTCCGGTTGGAGCCGTCGGCCGTCAGCCGTCAGCCGGTAGCCGTCACCAAGGTCGTGCTTCAGAAGTAGGGAGGCAAGATGAATCGAAGGCTCACGTTGGTGGTGTTGGTAGCAGCCTTGACCGCCGCGATAGTCACGCCGGCGTTCGGCAACAGCGCAGAAGTGCGGGAGCGGATGATGGTGCGCGACTGGAACCCGTGTCTTGGCAAGGGCCTCGGTCCAGATCCGCGCGAGGATTACGAGCCCGCTTCGTACTACGCGGCTGAGCTGGGACAGAGACAACGAAGGCCGAAAGCTCAGCTCCGGGGCCTACTTCGTGCTGCTTGACATGGGTACAGAGCAAGCTAGGCTGAAGGCGATAATCCGGTAACCCGCTCATCAGGAGGGGCGGGGCCGACCCGCCCCTCCGGAACAGGAGTGACTGTGAAAAGGCTGCTACTGGTCTTCATCCCGGCAGTGCTCTTCGGCCAAGTCGTCGTGGACACGGTGATCCGGCTTCCTTCCCCGACCTATCTGCTCAGAGGATTCTACACACCTGAGCTGAACAAGCTCTACATCCACACCGGCAACTTCCACATCACGGTAGTGGATTGCTCGACCTATCAAGTGAGAGCCGGAATCCCCTATCCCTGGGACCAGGGCATGGCCACGTTCGCATGGGACTGGCGCAGGCAGAAGCTCTACTTCCAGGGTTACCCGGAGCCCTACGCGAGCACCCTGGTCATTGACGCAGTAGCCGACACGCTGGTCGACTCATTACACCTGGTGAACAGCGGGTTCGCGTACGTCAGTGAGCTAGGCCGGTTGTATGCCCCGAATGGTGACACTTTGGATGTATACGATTGCGCTACGGACACGGTCGTGCGCCGGATACCATGCCCGGTACAAGGATACAAGTTCCACAGGGTATCATGGGACTCAGTGGGCCGCAAGCTCTACGTGTCTGTGGATCCATCGCTCCTATTTGTATACGATTACCTCGCCGATTCATTCGTGAAGGTGATAGATGTCAGCTCGGTTGTCTCAGCAAAACCCAACACCTTGGTCTTCGACCATGCGCACCGCAAAGCCTATTTCGGACCTTCGGCGCCACCACCGTATGATGGTCACGTGGGTATCCTTGACACCGAGCACGACACACTGCTCCGCGTGCTTCCCCTGACCGTCACGAACGGGGCGACCAACCCGATTGCCGTCAACGAACGAGACGGAAAGGTCTATATCGCTGCCGACGACGCCGACCGTGACACTCCGGACACGCTGTGGGTCGTTGACTGCGCCACCGATTCTGTTTTGAAGAAGATCGTCTACGCACGACGGGGCTGGGGCGCGTGGTGGGTGCGCTGGGTGCCGTGGAGCAACCGCATCTACCTTGACTACGACCTCGACCACAGCGTGCAGACCTTCGATAGCTGCATCGTGGTGCTGGACTGCAACACTGACTCGATAATCGTGCCCGGATTGGCGCTGGGGTATTTCGCCTCTTCAGGCATAGAGATCGACCCGATCCGCGAACGCATCTTCGTCGTCGGGGCCGAAAGCGCTACGGTCCACGTCCTACGCGACGTTGGCTACGGAGTCGCTGAGCCCATTACGGCCGGACCGCCGTTGGCTTCGGGATTGCGGGTGCAGATGACATCCGGCGGGTTTGACGTGCGGTATTCAGTTGCGTCGCCATGCGGCGTAGACCTGTCCATCTACGACTTGATGGGACGGGAAATCAGACAACTCGTTGCCGAGGAGCAGTCGGCCGGTGAGCACCGTGCGAACTGGGACTGCCGGGACAAGAACCGGACTTCGGTCGCCCGCGGCGTGTACTTCGTCCGCCTCGACACGCCGGGATTCCGGGCCGTCAAGAA
>CAZSUX010000335.1:0-2975 GCA_964610135.1 uncultured bacterium
GACTGGGGCCGGCTGGCGCTCGGGGCCGCGGTCCGTCCAATCGGCAACCGGTTCACCTTGTTTGGCGAGACGGATATCATCACTCCGCTGCGGCCGATGGCCGGTTTCGAGGCCGAGCCGGTGGATGGAGTGAAACTCGGATTGAAGGCATTCTTCGGCGAGAACTGGGAGGAGACGCGGTTCGTGGCCGGTCTCTCGCTCGGGCTGGGCAAGGCCGGCGTCGGCGCAACCGGCACCTACCACCCTCGTGAAGTCGGCGGATACCTGCGGGTCGGCAGCCCGGCGCGGCGGACGAGCATGACTCGCGGCAGCCGCTACGTGGAATTAGAGTTGGGCGAGGAGATAGTCGACCGGAAACCGGGCTTCAGTCTCAGCTCAAGCAGCGTGCGCACGTCCTGGGAGTTGCTCGACCTGATTTCCCGCGCCGGCAGAGACAACAGCGTCAAAGCGCTGCTGCTCAGGATTGACGGCATGCGCGGGAGCTTCGCTCAGTTGCAGGAGTTGCGCCAGGCCCTGGCCGGGTTCCGGGCGCAGGGCAAGAAGGTGGTCGTTTACGCGCCGGGCCTCGGCATGGGGAGCTACTATGTCGCCTCGGTCGCGGACCGGGTCTGGACCCATCCGCTCGGCGACGTCACGATTCCGGGCATGAGCATGGGCACGATATTCCTCAAGGGGACGCTGGAAAAGCTGGGAATCCAGTTCGACGGCACCCGGCACGGGAAGTACAAGTCGGCAATCGAGACATTCACCGAAGACTCGCTCACCGAGCCGAACCGGGAGCAGTTGGAGGCGTACCTCGACGCGCCGTACGGCGAGTTCCTGGATGCGGCTTCAGCCGGCCGGCACTTCAGCCGCGACAGCATGGAGGCGCTGGTCAACCTCGGGTTCTTCAACGCCGAGCAGGCGAAGCAGAACGGGCTCGTGGATTCCGTCTGCTACCACGACCAGCTCGACAGCCTGCTCAAGCAGGAACTGAAGGGCTTGAGCAAAGTGAGCGAGAAGGACTACCGGGATGACGTCGTCCAAACTGAGGACTGGACCCCCAAGTCCGCAATCGCCGTTGTTTATGCGACCGGCAGCATCGCTACCGGCGAGTCGCGGACCGACTTCCTGACCGGTTCGGTGACGATGGGCGCCCAGACGATGGTTCGGGCCATCCGCCAGGCGCGGAACGACAAGCGGGTCAAGGCAGTCGTGCTGCGCATAGACTCGCCGGGCGGTGACGGGTTCGCTTCGGACGTGATCTGGCGCGAGCTTGAGCTGTGCCGGCAGAAGAAACCGGTCATCGCCTCGATGGCCGGGGTTGCCGGTTCGGGCGGGTACTACATCGCCTGCAATGCCACCAAGGTCTTTGCGCTGCCGACCACGCTGACCGGATCTATCGGCGTATTCAACTTCAAGCTGGTGACCGAAGGGCTGTTCAACAAGCTGGGGGCGCGGCGCCAGGCGGTGAAGCGCGGCGAGCACGCGGATGCCATGTCGGATATGCGTGCAATGACGCCGGAAGAAGATTCGATGATGCAGGCTCAGGTGGACTATTTCTACCGCCAGTTCGTGCAGAAGGTCGCGGTCGGCAGGAAGCTCTCCTTTGAGAAGGTAGATTCAATCGGGCAAGGCCGGATATGGTCAGGGCTGGACGCGAAGCGTATCGGCATCGTTGATTCCCTGGGCGGGTTCCTCGATGCGGTCGGGTATGCGAAGAAGGTCGCCAAGCTAGAAGACTGCGACTACGTCGTGCTGCCTGCGCCCAAGACCGGGTTCGGTTCGATGGTCAGCGACTTCGCGACGGAACAGGTCAGGAAGGTCATTCAATGAAACAGAAGCGTGGCCAAGTGGTCAAGCGGTCTAGTGGTCGAGTGGCGAAGCGGGCGGTCAGACGTCGAAGTGCCGGCACTGGGCCACTGGATCACACGACCACTGGGTCACTCTCCTCGGTCACTGTCTGCCGCTGCGAGGAAGTGAGCGAGGCCGAGGTGCGGCGGGTGATACGAATGGGCTACACTTCGCTCGAAGCGGTGAAGCGGGTCCTGCGTACCGGCATGGGCCATTGCCAGGGCCGTGGCTGCCTCAAGCTCATCGCCCGGCTGATACAGGAAGAGACCGGGATTCCCGCAGCGGAGCAGAAGATGCCCAGGCCACGGCCGCCGCTCAAGCCATTGCCGCTTGGCCTGCTGGGAGCCTTCCGGTCGGACAAGTCTGAAGGGTCTCTCACTTGACCACTAGACCACTTGATCACTGGAGCACTTCCCTGTGAAGCGTAGCGCCGACGTTGTCGTCATCGGCGCCGGCGTCATCGGCGCCGCGACCGGGTACTACCTCGCCAGGAACGGCCTGAAGGTGCTCGTGCTGGAGCGCGACTTCCCATGCGCGGGCTCAACCGGCCGGTGCATCGGCGGCATCCGGGCTCAGTTTTCCCATGACCTGACCATAAGGGTGATGATGGAGAGCGTCCGTCTTTTCCGGGGCCTGGGCGACGAACTCGGAGAAGACGTCGAGTGGTACCAGGGCGGGTACCTGTTCCTCGCGTTCGATGAGAAGCGGAAGCAGGCTTTCCTTGATGCCATCGCCATCCAGAAGCGATACGGCCTCGATGTCCGTTTCGTCTCGCCGGACGAGTGCGGGGAGATTGCGCCCGGGCTCGACCCGACCGGGCTCATCGGCGGCGCGTACTGCCCGACCGACGGGCAGGCCAACCCGTTCAAGGTGACCTATGGGTATCTCGAAGGCATCAAACGGATGGGCGGCGGGCTGGTCGTGGGCTGCGAAGTCAAGCGGGTCAACAAGCAAGGCGACAAGGTCATATCGGTCACCGACGCCAAGGGCGACGAGTACTCGTGCAACATGCTCCTGAACGCGGCCGGATGCTGGGCCGACGAAGTCGGAACCATGGCCGGGGTCAAGGTCCCGGTCACTGCCGATCGGCACGAGTCGCTGGTCACCGAAGCGGTCGAGCGGGTGTTCGACCCGATGCTCGT
>CAZSUX010000336.1:0-2962 GCA_964610135.1 uncultured bacterium
CGCGAGCAGCAAGCCTTGCAGTCGTATTGACATCGTCGGCTACCGCTGGATCACAACCTTACGGACAGCTTGAGCTTGGGCTTGCGCTTGGGCCATTCGCACGAAGTAGACGCCCGGAGCCAGCGCCCGCACATCATTCGCGCCGGGACGCAGATCCAGCACCTTCCGTCCGCCGACGTCCATCAATTCCGCCCTGTATGCTGTCTTCTGTCTACTGTCTACTGCTCCTAGCACCAGCACTCCGCGCACGACGGTGGCGCTCACATCGGGGCGAAGGACGGAGGACGAGAGACGGAATTCGGAGACGCCCGTGCCTGGCATGGTGCCGCGCAGGTAGTAGACGTCGGGGTTACCGGAGCTGGCGTCGTACCAGACGATGTGGATGCCCGAGTCCGCGTCACAGGCGACTGACGGGTGGCTGACGTCCCCGGAGTCGAGCCCGGTCAGAATCATCGGCGAACTCCAGACGCCGTCGGTATCCCGCTGGCCGTAGGCAAGCTGGTAGTTGGTCCCGCCGGCCTGGCTGCACCAGACCGCGTGACAGCGCCCACCGCCGTCGCAGGCAATTGACGCGAACTGCTGCTGGTAGGGGCGAGTTCCACTGATGGTGTCGGTGTCGGACCAGCCGCCGGCGTCGTGCGTGCGGTGGAATACCTCGAAGTATCCGCTGTTCAGGGTCCGGCCGTGCCAGACGACGTGGACCGCGTTTTCCGGGTCAAACGCAACGCAGGGCGCGTACTGACTCAAAGCCAGGCTGATGTCCGAAACGAGTTCTACCCCTTGCCACGCGCCTCCGACTCGACGCCGGCAAAACACCTGGTTATAGTCATTGCCGAAGTCCTTCCCGACCCAGACAACCGCGAGGTCGCCGTTCCCGCCTGCGGCTACCGAGACTTGGTCGTGGTTGGTCGACGCTTCAGAAACCTGCATCGCCGTATCCCAGCCGGTCGCCGGATGCCGTTCTCTCAGAAAGACCTGGTAATACATGCCCGAGTCGGGTGACCCGTACCAGGCGACCGCGACGTCGCCCGTGCCCGGCGCGCAGGCGACCGACGGATACTGCTGGGGATAGCTGGTAGTGGTGCTGTCAATCAGCGTGTCTGCCCGCCAGTGATGGGTGGTAGCGTTGTAGCGCTTGGCCCAGATTCCTGTACCTGAGGAACTCCCGATGTGCCAGGCGAGATGCACGCTGCCCGCGCTGTCGCAGGCGATACTCGGCTGGAAGCAATTGGCCGCGCGGGTAGTGAGCGCCGTTTCGGCCTGCCAGGTCCTTGTGCCCGCATCATACCGGCGATACCAGATCTGGTAGGGCACATTGCGCCAGTCCTGCCAGGCAACGTGGACGTCGCCCGCGCCATCGACCGCGACGCTGCGCTGGCCCGAGTAGCCCGTAACCTGGCTCGACGGGTTGGTTGTCAGACGGATGATGGTATCCCAGGCAACGTCGGCGGCTAACGCCGCGGTGGCGAGAGCGGACAAGAGGATGAGACCTATGGGTCCAATAGGTCGTATAGGTCTCATAACAGACCAGAGCATAGAGCTATGCCGGCTGCCTGTCAAACCGCCCCGTCTCGCTTGACCGGAGGGCTACGCGGTGTTACGATTCCCGAATGCGTAACACTGACAGCCACGAGGAAGAGCCCGGCGCGGTACGGTTCAGCGTCTCGATGGAGCCGGAACTGCTGGCCGGGTTCGAGGCCCTTCTCCGCAAGACCGGCTGGTCCCGCTCCAAGGCCATCCGCGACCTGGTGCGCAACCGGCTAGCCGAGTCCGAACTGGACCGCGGTTCCGGCCCGGCCGTGGGCGTGCTCGCCTATGTCTACGGCCACGACCAGCCCGACCTTGCCCATCGGCTGATGCACGTGCAGCACGACGCCCACGCCGAAGTCGTCTCCTCGACCCACGTCCACCTCGACCGGCACGACTGCCTCGAAGTCCTGATTCTGCGCGGACCTGCAGACAAGCTGCGCAAACTCGCGGACGCGCTGCTCGCGTTGAAGGGCGTGCGCCAGGGACACCTGACCCTGACCCCGGCCCGCTGCCCGCTCGCCCGCAAGCACCATCACAGAGGAGCCTGAGTGAATCTGACTACCCTCTTCCTGCTGCTGACGGCACTGGGCGCGGCGCCGCCCGACTCGTCGGTCCTGACCGTGAATGAGGTCGTCGTTACCGCGGAGCGCGTGCGCCACCCGGTGCGCGACGTGGCCGCGTCGGTAAGCGTTGTCACGGCGGCCGACCTCGACCGCACGCTTGCCCGCACCGCGACCGCGGCGCTCGCGTCCCTGCCCGGCGTCTTCGTCCAGAAGACCGGCCCGTTCGGCCGCACCGACATCGACATCCGCGGAACCGGCGGCCGGGGTTGCCAAGTCCAAGTTCTGGTCGACGGCCGACCCGAGAAGATGCCAATCTACGGCTGCGTGGTCACACACACGCTGCCATTGAACAACGTCGAGCGGATCGAAGTCGTGCGCGGCCCGTTATCGGTGCTGTACGGTTCCGACGCGATGGCGGGTGTGGTGAACATCGTGACCCGGCAGGCCGAGAAGCCGCTCGAACTCGGGGCGCTGCTCGACTACGGCTCGTTCAACACGCACCACGCGACACTCACCGCCGGAACCCGCCAGGGCGGCCTGCGCGTGCTTGCCTCGGTGGACAAGGCGATGTCGGACGGCCACCTGCCCAACGCGCAGTACAACGGCAATGATGCTTCCCTGCGCACCGGGTACGATTTCTCCTCTGCGCTCAAGCTCGACTTCACCGGCAAGTACTTCACCGGCGTCAAGCACGAGCCGAAGCGTTCTACCGACCCCGACACGTTCGTCGCGACCGGCTGGAACCAATACAGCCGCGGCGGGCTGGACCTAACCGGCACCCTGGGCTCGGAGGCGTTCGGCGGGTTCGCCAAGCTGTACCGGACGTTCGGCGAGCACGTCTTCGACCCGACCGACGGCTGGCACTCGAC
>CAZSUX010000337.1:0-2962 GCA_964610135.1 uncultured bacterium
TCTCCTCCCGGGAGTTCTAACTTCTGGTATCTGCATTCTGACTTCTGCATTGTCCGGGCTTTCCCTATCCCCCGGACGGCTGGGGGAGTTCCTGCCCCCTATGCGGCCCTCGTTCCTGCGTTCGCAACAGCCGCCGCTCCAGGACAGGGAACGGCGGCCGCTCATGCCCTCGCTCCTGCCTGATGACCAGTCCTCGCGCCAGCCCCCGCTCATCGAACCGCAACAGCGCCCGGTCCCGGTTCAGCACCTGCGCCCTGACCTGCACCCGGTCCTCGTGCCGCAACAGCCGCCGTTTCTGCTTCCGCACCGGCAGCCGCTTCGGGTGCCGCAGCGGCGTTCGCCCCAGCCCCTGTTCCGGGACGACCAACAGCCGCCGCTCCTGCTCGCGCACCGGCCCTCAGTCCTGCACCTGCCCCACTTTTCTTGTGCGTCCGTATCCGCGCGTCCGCTTGACTCGGGGCCGGGCACGCCTAACATCCCTACTGATGCAAGGCCAGACCCGGTCGAACGGCGACGACTCCGCCACCCTCGATGTCCCCAGAGCACTGAAGGACAGATGAAAGGCAGCGCTGGTCGCCGACCCGTGAAACCGCGCACGCGGAGCGTCAGGCCAACGAGCTTCGCCGTGCGGGAGCAACCACCTGCGTACGGGGCGCATGAGAAGGAGTACATCATCTTCTGCGACGAGTCGGACCGCGAGGGGAAGTACTACTCGAACTTCTATGGCGGGCTGATTGTCGGCGCATCACAGTATATGCGCGTCAACGCGGTCCTCGACAAGGTCAAGCAGGAACAACACCTGTTCGGCGACGTGAAGTGGGAGAAAGTGTCCGAGCAATACCTGCCGAAATACGTAGCCCTGATGCGCGCCTTTTTTGCAGAGGTGACAGCCGGGAACGTGAAAGTGCGAATCATGTTTCGGCAGAAGGCGTTCCGGCCGACCGGACTCACGCGCGAGGACTACGAGATGCGCTATTTCAAGCTGTACTACCAGTTCATCAAACATGCCTTCGGACTCGCGCTGGTGCCTAGGATGTCGGGAGGAATCAGGCTGCGTCTCTACTTCGACCGTCTGCCGGAAACGCGCGAGAAGACCGAGATGTTCAAAGGCTTCATCCACGCCATCCAGACGACGCGCACTTTCGCTGCGTCGGGCATCACGCTCGACCGGCAGGATATTACCGAGGTGCGTACTCGCGACCACGTGCTCCTGCAATGCCTGGACACAGTTCTTGGATCAATGGCCTTCCGGCTGAATGACAAGCACAAGCAGAAGCTGCCCGGGAGCCGCATTCGAGGCAGGCGCACCCGGGCAAAGGAGGCGCTCTATCGGTTCATGCTTGGCGAAATCCGTGGTCCACTGCCGGGGTTCAACATCGGGGTCACGACCGGCTCCCGTGGCGACCCTGCGAGTCGCTGGAACCAACCCTACCGGCATTGGTGCTTCCAGCCGAAGGCGTCGGTCTTTGATGGGGAATTGACCAAGAGATGACGAAAGAAAAGCATCGGACCCCACCAGACCTACATAAGCCGCTGACGCATCACGTCAGCATTCGGTCAGGCAGGGACCAATGCCATATTGAGGTTACCCTCAAGGTTCGGCATGTCAAGCGAATCCTCGCGCCCGTACGTCTGCTTGACTTCCCGCCCTTCTGCCATATCCTCAACCCCTGATGGGAAACGCGCCCGACGCCCTTCTGTGCCCAACATCCCTACTGATGCAAGGCCAGATCCGGCAAAACCCGGCGTCTCCGTCGCTGCTCAGTCTGCCTTCCTCCATCATCTGCCTTCCACTCCTCTCCGCGGTTTTGACCTTTGCCTTTTGGCTTTTGACCTTTGACTTGACTCCTCCGCCTCTTCACTCCGTCCTCAGGTCCTGACGTGGTTCCTCCATCCTCCGACCTCGGTCTTTCTTCCTTCTCCTCCGTCCTCACTCCTCCATCCTGCGACTTCCGTGCTCTTCCCCGATTCTTCTCTCCTCATTCTTCAGTCCTCTCTCCTCCCTTACCTCCGTCGCCATCGCCTCGCCGCCGTCATGACCCGACGTACGTCGCCGCGCCCGCACTGCCGGCGCGAGAGCCGGTCTTGACCGAGTGAACCTATAGGTTAATATATGCTGAGTCTCCGGCTGCTGGAATCCGGGCCGGTCAGGGATGTCTACGCACTGGCAGTTGGCGACCGGTGTGAGGTGACAGAGTTCATGGCCGGGTTGGACTACCGGGCAAGGAAGCACCTGCTCTACGCCTTTTGCCGTTTAGCCCAGACCGGATCGGCCGGGCAGAGTGAGACTGTGTTCAAGCGGCTGGAGGCTGATGTCTACGAAATCAAGGAGCATGTCTCCAACAGCCGGGTGTTCTGTTTCCTTGAGGGCCGGCGCGTTGTCGTCTGCACCCATGCGCGTCCGAAGCCGGCCGGCAAGGCCAGATACCGGGACGAGATTGACAAGGTAAAGTCGTGGCGGGCGCGTAGCATCGCCGCAGGAGTATTGCCATGATAGAGCGAGACAGTTGGTATGAGGCACAAAGGGCGGAGTTCGACAACGACCCCGACTACTGGGCTGAGGGGCTGAAACTCGACTTCGCCGAGGAAGTGGGCCGGCTGATGGAAGAACAGAAGGTCAGCCGCGCCGAGCTTGCCCGCAGGCTCGGCACCTCGCCTGCCTACGTCACGAAGATTCTGCACTGGACCGCGAACCTGACCCTGACAAGCATGTCCAAGATTGCCCTCGCATTCGGCTCTCGGGTTCATCTCAGCCTCGCGCCCAAGAACGCTCCCTCCGGAAGACCTGCGGTTGTGGTTCCCGCAACCCGCCGGCGCGGGCGGCAGCGCGAATTCGTGGCAGCGGACCGGCCGGCCCGTGTCCGGCGGAGCGACTTCGTCGCCTCCGACAAACCGGCCCGTGTCCGACAGAGCCGTAAGTCGTGAGCCGTGTGCCGTCCCGACTGCCCTGCCAGCCACTTCT
>CAZSUX010000338.1:0-2959 GCA_964610135.1 uncultured bacterium
AGCTCTACGCTCAGCGCAGTTGCCTCGCCGCCACCCAGGCACGCCGCGCAGAGACCGGTCTTGAGGCCCCGGTCCTTCAGGGCATGGATGATGGAGACGATGATCCGCGCGCCGGAGCAGCCGATCGGGTGACCGAGCGATATCGCGCCGCCGTGCACGTTTACCTTGTCCCAATTCCAACCCAGGGCGTTGCCGTCGGCGAGTACCTGGGAGGCGAAGGCCTCGTTCAGCTCAATCATATCGAAGTGGTCGATCTTCACGCCCTGCGCGTTGAGCAGGTTCGTGACCGCCTTGATCGGCGCGAAGAAAAGACGCTTCGGTTCGACGCTGCCCGTGGCGTATGCAACGACCCGCGCCAGCGGCTTCAATCCCTTCTCCTTCACATAGGCGCCGTCGGCCAGGACCAGGGCGGCCGCGGCGTCGTTGATTGAGGACGAGTTGCCGGCAGTGACAGTCCCATCCTTGGTGAACACCGGCTTCAGCCTTGCGAGCTTCTCAAGTGTGGTGTCGGCCCGCGGCCCTTCGTCGGTATCGAACACGATCGGGTCGCCCTTGCGCTGCGGAATCGTGACCGGGACGATCTCGGCCTTGAACTTACCGGCCTTGATCGCCGCGATCGCCTTGGCGTGGCTGCCTGCAGCCCATTTGTCCTGTTCCTCGCGCGTTACCCCGGCCTCCTTGGCGGTGAAGTCGCCCAGTTCACCCATGTGCACGTCACCGAAATAGTCCCAGATACCGTCGTAAATCATCCCGTCCTGGAGCTTTACATCACCCATCTTGTTACCGACGCGGAGCTGCTTCATGTAGTACGGAACGTTGGACATGGACTCCTGCCCGCCGGCAACAACTACCTTCGCATCGCCGGCCTTGATCTGCTGGCAGGCGAGTGCCGCGGCGATCATCCCGGACCCGCACACTTTGTTCACGGTCAGGGCCGGGATCTCGACCGACAGCCCGGACTTGACGGCGGCCTGGCGTGCCGGCGCCTGGCCGATGCCGGCCGGGCAGACGTTGCCCATTATCACGCCCTCGACCTCAGCCGGGTTCACGCCCGACCTCTCGACCGCGGCCTTGATCGCCACCGCGCCCAACTCGGGGGCACGCTGCGACGCCAGTGAGCCGTTGAACCTGCCCACGGCAGTCCGAGCGGCACCGACTATGAACGTATCCTTGGCCTTACCTATCGTCATTGTCTACTCCTTTGCTTTCTTCCAGTCCGGCTTCTGCTTCGCCAGGAACGCACTGGTGCCGATTGCCGGCTCCTTGGTGGAGAAGCAGACGCCGAACGCCTCAACTTCGTACGAATTGCCCGTGGCCAGGTCCGTATCCTGGCCGAGATTGATGCAGGCCTTGGCCAGTTTGACCGCGGTCGGACCCTTGGCTGCGATCTTCTTCGCCATCTCAGTGACCGTGGCCATCAATTTGTCCGTGGGCACGACCTTGTTCGCCAGGCCGATCCGCAGCGCTTCAGCCGCGTCAATCGCGTCTCCGGTGAATATCAGTTCCTTCGCGATTCCCGGTCCGACCAGCCGCGCCAGTCGCTGGGTGCCGCCGAAACCCGGTATCAACCCGAGATTCACCTCCGGCTGCCCGATCTTGACCGTGTCCGCCAATACCCGGATGTCGCACGCGATGGCGATCTCGCACCCGCCGCCGAGCGCGTACCCGTTCACCGCGGCGATTGACGGTTTGTCCATGCTCGCGATCTTGCCCAACGCGCGGTGGCCGTTTCTTGCGAACTCCCGCGCCTGCATCGGCGTAAACTCCGACATCTCGGCGATGTCGGCCCCGGCCACGAACATCTTGCCTTCGGCATAGATGACCACGACCATCACGTCGTCCTCGCGGGCGAACCAGTCCATCGCCCGCTCAATCTCGAGTACGACCTCGGTATTGAGCGCGTTCATTGGCGGCCGATTTATCTTGAGCCAGCCGATGCCGTCTTCTTTTCCGACAATCAGGTATTTGAAATCCAATGGAGCCTCCAGTTCTAGTCCTCATCCGGATGTGGACAAGGGCATCACTATAGAGCGGGCAGCGCCGGAGGTCAAGCCGGTACAAGGTCCACCCGGCGGTTGACTGCAACCGGAAAGGTGCTATGCTAGTCCAACCAACGGAGGAAAAACCATGATTGCGCTGATTATCGTTCTGGCCCTAATCGTCCTGCTCATCGTCATCGCCATCGGCATATACAACACGCTGGTGGTGAAGCGAAACCGTGTAAAGAACGGGTGGTCCCAGATTGACGTCCAACTCAAACGCCGAATCGACCTCATCCCCAACCTGGTCGAGACGGTGAAAGGCTACGCCGCGCATGAGAAGGCCATCTTCGAGCGGATTGCCGAGGCCCGTTCCCTGGCCATCAACGCCAAGGGCCCGGCCGAAGCTGCCAAGGCCAACAACGCGCTGACGGACACGCTGAAGACGCTGTTCGCGGTGGTCGAGAACTACCCGAACCTGAAGGCGAACGAGAACTTCCTCAAGCTGCAGGAAGAGCTCTCGGGCACCGAGAACAAGATTGCTTTCTCCCGCCAGTTCTACAACGACGTGGTGATGGACTACAACAACTCCACCCAGATGTTCCCGTCGAGCGTCTTCGCCGGGATGTTCGGGTTCCAGCAGGCCGAGTTCTACAACGTGCCCGAGGCCGAGCGCGAGGCGCCGAAGGTCAAGTTCTAGCCGCCGCCACCCGACAGGATCGTCGTGCCCGACCGGAAGAACCTCTACCAGCTGATTGGCGCGAACAAGATGAAGACCGCGGTCTTCATCATCGCTTTCTCACTCCTGCTCGGGCTGGTCGGCTACGCGCTCGGCTGGTACTTCCGCTGGGGAACCGGTATCTATGTCTTGTTCGGTCTGTTAATAGTCGGCTACAACCTTGTCCTCTACTACAACTCTGACAAACTGGCGCTGGCGGTGAACGGGGCCAAACCCGCTGACCCGGCCGAATTCCGCCAAC
>CAZSUX010000339.1:0-2957 GCA_964610135.1 uncultured bacterium
CGGCCATGGGTGACCTCGAATCCGCCAAGCTCTGGAACCTCTCCGCACCGCAGGGCTGACCTGAGGAGGAATGAACATGACTGACTCCGTTACTGCCGAGGTCGAAGGCGCGATTGTCGGATACCTGAGTGCACGCAAGCGGCTGCTGGAGGTAGCTGGACGGCACCCCGAACTGCTTAGGGGCAATGACAACATCGTTGGAACGAGAATCGGCGAGTACATCGCGATGTGCTGGCTGAAGCGACAAGGCCGCAACCCGTTGAAGGCCGACGTACCAACGGAGAAGGGATACGACCTGGTTGTTGGCGAGACCCGCATCTCAGTGAAGATGCTCACGCAGGAGAACACGAGGGGACGAACCACGCGACTGACCGATCCATGGGATGAACTGCTGGTCATAGACTTCGACACCAAAGCCCTGCGCTACCGAGTGGGATGGCTTCTTAGGACCGACTTCGACAGGGCGCGTCTTGAGAACCCGACTTGGAGCGAGCACCCCTATGTGAAGTCGACCATGCTCGGAAATAAAGGACTTGTCGGCCGCTATGGCAAGATGACAGGATACGTGACCTTTCCAAGCCCCGGACCCGGGCAGTCGCAAACCTGAGAGGACATCGTTGCGCAAGAGCATCTCCAATGGAACAGACACTCCCACCAGTGCCGCGCACGGCGAGGAGTTGTTCTCGGCCAAGGTTAAGGCCGGGAGCCGGACGTACTTCATTGACGTTCTCCGGGCCGCAGACTTGAGTTGAAGACGGGAAAGGCTATGATTGCCTAGTATGAAGCCAGTACTCACCCCTTCACAGCGCGAAGAGCTTGACACCTTGGTTCTGTTTCTGCAGCAGACCAAGGACGGCAAGTACGCGACGGTAGAAGAGAGCTCTCTGCGATACGCCCGTATGGTTGAGATGCGCGCAGACGAGTGCGGGGACGAGAGCTACTTCTACGGTCTTCGTTAGGTCCTGCCCGCGTCGTTCTGACGCCTTGGGTCTCGCCGACAATCACCATTCCTGAGAGGCACTCAGCCGCGGCACGTTCTATCGGCCAGCTTCCATCAGCAGTTCTGTTCCAACGCCAGCCCTCGGCCATCAAATCCCGCCTCCGCAAGCTGGGCCTCCTGCAATAGGTCGAGTCCCGGTGACCCAATAAGCGATTCCTGGCGCGCGGGCGGCGGGGCGCTGGAAAGAGAGGTCAGGTACAGGGCTGGATACCGTTGCGGGAACAGGAGTGGCGGCTGTTGCGGCTGCTGGAACGTGGGCCGGAACGGACGCTGTTTCGGGACCGGGAACAGATGCTGTTACGGGCGCAGGCACGAGAGCCGTTGCGGCAGCAGGGCCGGTAGCCGTTGCGATACGAGGACCGGGTGCGGTTCAGGGTGCAGGTGCAGCGCCGGAACCGGGTGCTGTTGGGGTTTGAGTACCGGAGGCCGGTGTGAGGGCCGAGCATGGGGCCGGAGCGATTGCCGTTGCAGCGGCCGGAACGGCTGCCGTTTTCGGGGCTAGAGCGGCTGCAGGACCGAGGGCCGTTTAGGGGGCAAGGACTCCCCCAGCCGTGCGGGGGATGGCAGAAGCTCGGACAATGCAGAAGTCAGAATGCAGATACCAGAAGTCATAACTCTCGGGACGAGAAGGACTTGGGACACGACGGCGGGGGCGAAGTCAGAAGGCAGAAGCCAAGAGCCAGAAGTCAAGACCGGGGACGTGGAACGATGAGCGGGCACGCTCCGGGTTCACCGAGTGGACAAAAAGAACCGAGGAGTTAGCAGCTCTATCCAATCGAACATAAGTTCCACTTCCTCGGCAGGTTAAGCCGTCTCGGGCCGCGAAAAGTCCGCATATAGGGGTCGCCTGGGGGCTAGCCTTTGAGGGAGCATTCGAAGAAGCCTTGAAACAAGCCTTGAAATGAGCTTTGAGTTGAGCTTTCAGGGGAGCTTTGACGCGAGCCTTCGACGGAGCTTTGAGGCAAGCGATGTGAGAAGCGATGCGTCGAGCTTTGAGACGAGCGATGCGCGAAGCGATGTGACGAGCATTGAGATGAGCGATGGAAGAAGCAATGCAGTAAGCCTTCGAGTAAGCATTCTACGACACTTTCCAGTGAACTCTGAAGCGAGCTTTCCAGCGAGCTTTCAATGGAGCCTTCAAGGGAGCTTTGACGCGTCTAGGGCGCGAGCGGCCGGTTGCCGGTTGGCAGCCTGCAACGGCGGAAGGGACATCCTCCGCGCTACCCGCTAGGCCAGTCCGGCGAAGCGGGCGTAGGCGTTGAAGAGCTGCGGACCGAAGAAGAGGCCGGTGAGTGCGCCGAGCGCCAGGAACGGGCCGAACGGAATCGGCTGGCCGCGTTGGTTCCGGCCGGCCGCGCGGGCGATGAGCCCGATGATGACACCGAAGACCACCGCGGCGGCAAGCGCCACGACCAGTCCTTTCAACCCGACGAACGCTCCGATCATCGCCGCGTAGGGCAGGTCGCCGAAACCCATCCCCTCTTTCTGGTCCACTCCGAACCGGCGGAACAGGCCGGCCAGCACGTACCGCCACAGGAGCATCGCGAAGAGTATGAAGCCCGCACCGACCGCCGCGGCGGTGATTGCGCGTACGATGGGCGGCGGCGGCGCTACAATGCCGCCCAGGAGCCCGAGGACCAGCCCGGTGAGGCTGAACCCGAAGGGAATGATCTGGTGGTCGAGGTCGATGAATGCCGTCATGATGAGCAGCGAGCTGAACACGATTGCCTTGACCGTCAGCAGGCTGAGGCCGAACCGGGCATAGGCCGCGACGAAGAGCAGCCCGGTCAGCGCCTCAATCAGGGGATAGCGGACCGATATCGCCTTGCCGCAGTCGCGACAACGGCCGTGCAGCAGCAGCCAGCTCAGCACCGGGATGTTATCGTAAGGTCTTATCGGTTGGCGGCAGCGCGGGCAGTGCGACGGCGGCGATGAGATCGACTTGTGAAGCGGAACC
>CAZSUX010000340.1:0-2954 GCA_964610135.1 uncultured bacterium
CGACGACGAGAACCGTCATATCCTGCCCGATGGCGTTAGCAGCCAACTACGCAAACAGCAACTAGAATCCCAATCACACCATCAACCTGGTGGACGTGTTCGGCCGGATGTCGGTGAGCGGGCCGAGCGACTCGTGCGTGGCGATTTCGTCGGACTCGATGCTGCCGCAGCCCATGTCCGACGGGGCCGACACGTTTGAGTTGCTCATCAGCGGCCTGGGTCAGGATACCGTGTTCTACCCAGCGGGTCTGTCGTTGTTCGCGGTTTCGCAGCTGCTTTGGGCCGGCTATGGAGTTACGCCCCACATGCCGACGGGAAAGCGCGGGCTGACGATACCCTCGGCGGTCGCGTACTACTACCTGACGAGAAAGGTGTACCTGGTACGCGATGTCGGGGTGGATCGGTACAACAACCGGCTGCCACCCGGCACGGACCTCTCGACGAGCGACCATCGGCTGGAGAGCGTCACGTCGGGCGACCGCCGTGACTCACTGCGCGCGGCCTGTCCCGAGCTTCCAACATCAGCACCCGTCTATATCGTGGTATGCGTGGCCGATACAGCCAATTCCTGGCAGATTCTGGAGGCCGGGTTTGCCGGGTTCCAGTACCTGATGCAAGCGCATGCGCTCGGGCTCCACGGCCGACTGACCGCGCCGATTACACCGAGTGAAAGGACTGCGGTCATTACGGCACTTGACTTGCCATCAACGGACCTGCCGGTCCTCATTTTCGCGGCAGGTGGGCCGGTCTCCGGCGTCGCCGAGTCCGGGCGCCTGCCGACCGAACGGCTCGAAGTCGTGCGCACAAGGGATGGGGTAAGGCTGAATACCTGGTTGGCGGAAGCTGGACCAGTACGGCTGGTCATCTACGACCTGGCGGGCAGACCGGTTCGGAGTTGGGGAGAGGTCCGACTGTCGGCTGGCGCGCACAGTTTCGAGTGGGATGGCTCCGGCGACAAGGGCCGGAGCCTGCCTGCGGGCAGCTACTTCGGCCACCTGATGATTGTCCGCGCGGAACCGGTCCAGCTAACGGCCCGGATTGCCCTGACGCGCTAGGAACCAGCGGCCGACCGCAGGCCGTGCGGCGTCGAATGGTCTACCGCTCGCCGAATAGCTGGTGGTCGACGCACTCGTCGAGGAGTAGCACGGCCAGCCTGCGTCGATATAGCTCGCTCGACTGTTCAGTGTCTCCCTCGCCGCCGAGGAGCGAGTCAGTATGCTGCCGGGCCCTGGTGATGCGTCGTCCGGCGATGGACGGGGAACCCATGGCGGCTTTGGCCAAAGTGGAATCCGCGCCGGCCACGTTGCCCTGACGGAGCAGGACTATGCCTTCCAGCCAGTTCGCGAAGTAGCCGGTATGCTCGTCCCCATCGATCTGCTGCGATTTCGCGATGTTCTCCAACGCAGGGTCCAGGCTATCCAACCTCAGGTAAGTGCACGCCAGCAGGTCATAGGGGTGGCTCCTCCCCGGCTCCAATGCGGCGTAGCTGCTGAAACTCTTGATAGCCATCTCGAACTCGTCTCTCCTCAGGTGTTCTTTCCCAGCGTTCATCGCCCGAACGGCGGCCGGCTTCTCGCTCTGCGCTGCCAACGCAGGCAAGAGCATCAACGCCAAGGCGGTCAGGACTGCCAGTTTCCGTACCATGTTTTCCTCCTTGCAAGGCCCGTTGCCCGTCATCCAAACTATTGCGGCGGCCATAAGCCGTATCCTCGGCGGGGATTGTAGCGCACCTCGGGGGCGCCTGTACCTTCAGTATCGGTGGGGCGCTGCACCCTACGTGCCCGCACTCAGCCAGTCAACACGAGTATTCTATGGTTGCGTCCCCATGTGTCAAGCACAATCAGTGCTCGGACGGAGCCGTTTGAGTCCGACGATTCCGCCCGGGGAGGAGCAGATAAGTGGTTTGCCTCAGGGGTCGTGCGTCCTGGTCGACCGGCCCGGGCCGGAAGCGGTCTTTTGGGTTAGTGGCCGTCAAGGGGTTTTTCGCTTGACATGGCGCCTAAATCTGCTATAAGTTTCAGCTTACAAGCTAAGCTAAAAGTGCAATTCTTCTGATTTCGGCAACCACAGGAGGTTTGTTTGGCTCGTATCGCGGGGATCGACCTGCCCGACAACAAAGCGATTCTCTACGCGCTGCCGCACATCTACGGCATCGGTCAGTGCACGGCGCGCAAGATTCTGACCGCAGCTGGTATTGACCCGACTCGTCGCACAAAGGACTTGAGTGACGACGAGGTGGCCGCCATCCGCAAGGAAATCGACGATGGCTACAAAGTCGAGGGCGAGTTGCGGGCCGACATTTCAGGCAACATCAAGCGCTACATCGAAATCAGCAGCTACCGCGGGGGGCGGCATCGGAAGCGTCTGCCGGTACGAGGCCAACGGACGCGGACGAACTCCCGCACCCGCAAGGGACCGCGGAAGACGACCGGCGTCATCAAGGTCAAGGCCCCGCCGCCGGGAGCCAAGCCGGCAGCCGCGGCCAAGCCGGCGACCGGAGGCAAGGCGTAATGGCGCGCAGGTCAACCCGCAAGAAGGTCCCGCTGTTGTGCGTCGCCCACGTGAACACCAGCTTCAACAACACGATCGTGACGATTGCGGACCCGACCGGCGCGGTGGTTTCGTGGTCGAGCTCGGGCCGGGTAGGATTCAAGGGTTCGAAGAAGGGCACTCCGTTCGCCGCCGGCCTGTGCGCAGAGGCCGCCGCAAAAGAAGCGGGCTCGCTGGGTGTGAAGCGGCTCGAAGTCCGGGTTAGCGGCGCCGGGCCGGGCCGCGAGTCGGCGATCCGCTCGCTGCAGAACGCCGGTCTCGACATAATCTCCATCCGCGATATCACTCCGATTCCGCATAACGGCTGCCGGGCTCCGAAGCAGCGTCGGGTGTAACGGGAAGCGAGGAAAGATGGCAAGATACATCGGACCGAAGTGCAAGAAGTGCCGGAAGAGCCGGGAGAA
>CAZSUX010000341.1:0-2940 GCA_964610135.1 uncultured bacterium
CGTACCGCGACTTGCTCGGCGAGTCGCGAATACCGCTCTGCCGCTACAGGCTGTTGAATTCCTCCACGCTCAGTCCCATCTCACGGACAATCGCGCGGAGGGTTCCGATCGGAACATCTCCCGGGTGCCGGGGCACGGGAATGGTGACGTCCAGTACGGCAAGATAGTAGACCGGGTGTCGGCTCGTTCGAATCTCCCGGTAGCCGGCGCGCTTGAGTTTTGAGGCCAATTCCCGGTAGGAGATGCGGGCGAGCTTAGGCATGTACCGGGCGCCGGTACACGTTCAGTCCGCCGTAGCGAACCCGCCTCAGCTTCAGGGCCGCGACCTTGCGGCGGGCTTCCAGGCAGCTCTCGATGGCGTCTACCGCGTTGCGATAGGCCTCTTCAAGCGTCTTGCCGGATGCGACGCAGCCGCGAATCGCCGGCACCGTGGCGGTGAAGATGCCATCTTCATCCTGAAAGTAGTTGATGTCGAATTCCTGATAGCCTTTCATCGCGTTTAGTATACGACGCTGCTGCCCGGCGGTCAAAGGTCGCGAGAGCGGGAGTGTGGCTCCCGCTCTCCGAGGTCTTGACCGTCTTCGGGCCAGGCTGCCCGCGGCCACTGAGCTTTGCGCAAGTAGTGGACTGCCTGCGTCACCCTCACCCTTCCCTCCCCCTCAAGGGGGAGGGAACAAAAGGGGGTGAAGTGCTGCATTGCCTGTGCGAGGTTCAGGAGATTCTGATGAAGGTGCTTCCTTTGGCTTTGCAGATGGGGCACTGGTCGGGCACGGAGTCGTACACGGTGTTGCCGCAGACGGGGCAGACGTAGACTTCGCGCTTGGGCAGGTCCTTGCCCGATTCTAGCGCCCTGAGCGCTTCGGAGTAGAGGTCGTGGTGGATCTTCTCGACGGCGAGGGCGTAGCGGAATGAGATCGTTGCTGCAGCGTGCTTTTCGTCTTCGGCGGTCTGGAGGAATTCGGGGTACATCGACATGAACTCGTGATGTTCACCGGCGATGGCGGCCTTCACGTTTTCTTTCGTATCCTTCACACCGTTCATCGCCCGCAGGTGCGCGTGGGCGTGGACGGTTTCAGCCTCGGCCGCGGCTCTGAAGAGCCTGGCTACCTCAGGGAAGCCGTCCTGTCCGGCCTTCTCCGCAAAGGCGAGGTACTTGCGGTTGGCCTGGCTCTCGCCGGCGAAGGCAGCCTGGAGGTTATCTATCGTCGTAGGCATGGTAGTTCCTTTCTATTTGTCCTTGATTTGTTCCAGCAGTTCCCGCGCCTCGGGCTTGTCGTCTAGTTCGGCGTCGGCCGGGTACTTCGGGTCAGATGTGGCGAGCAGCGAATCGAGTTGGGCGCGGGCGGCCGCCCAACGTTTCTGTCTGATGTAGACCTTGGCGAGGTCGAGCCGGATCAGCGTGTAGTTCGGCGCGCTCTTAATGCCGCGCTTGAAGTAGTCTTCGGACTTGCCGAGGTCGCCGCCGACAAATCCGGGCAGTTCATAGTAGAGCACGCCCATCGCATCGAGCGCAGTCGGGTGACTCGGGTTGAGTTCAAGGGCACGCCCGAACGCTTTCTTCAGGCCCGACACCATGAAGAGCGAGTTGAGCACGCCGCGGGTCTGGCCGATGCGGCCCTGCGCCACGCCCCACCAGCAGTGTCCGTCATCGTTCCGGTCGTTCAGGGCAATCAGAGTCTCGGCAATCGCTTTGGCCCCGCCGAAGTACGTGAGCTTCTCGCCCTTCGTGCGCGCGTCGTCGCCTTTTTGGATGTGGACGCGAGACCACAGGTAGAGGTAGTGTTCGTTCTTCGGTTCGGCCTGGTGGAAGGCGGCCATCATGTTGTAGGCCGAATCGAGCCAGGTGGCATTCAGATGCCGGTTGAAGAACATGTACTCGGCCCGAGCGCAAACCGAATCGCCGGTGCCCGCCAGCGCCGTTCCCAGCATGGCGGTCAGCAGCAGCAGTCCCTTCATGTTCCTTCCTCCCTTCGGTTCTGACTTCGTCATTTCCCCTTCGGACTTTCCACTTTCCTCGGCCTAGTGCCCTTCATACATCTTCTCGAATTCGTTGCTGTACCTGGCGATTACCTGGGGCCGCTTGGTCTTGAGGCTCGGGGTCAGCAGTCCGTTTTCAATCGAGAAAGGTTCCGGGATGAGCCGGAACCGGTGGACTTGTTCGTACTGGGCGAATCCCGCAAGGGCCTTCTTGATTTCTCCGCCATACAGCTTGACGACCTCAGGGTGGTCGAGAATATCGGTGTGGCTTCTGAAAGCGATGCCCTTCTCCCGGGCAAAGGCTTCAAGCGCGACCCGGCTCGGGACGACCAGCGCGCAGAGAAACGGACGTCGGTCGCCGTGGACCAGGACTTGCTCAACGTACTTGGAGTTGGCCACGGCCAGCTCAATTGGTGCGGGCGGTATGTTCTTGCCGTAGGAGTTGATGATGAGTTCCTTGATGCGGCCGGTGATGATGAGGTTGCCCTCTTCGTCGAACTTGCCCTGGTCGCCGCTGTGGAACCAGCCCTCGGTGTCGATGACCTCGGCCGTTTCCTTGGGCTTGTTCAAGTACCCTTTCATCAAGTTGGGGCCGCGCACGAGGATCTCGTCGTTCGGGCCGATGCGTACTTCCACGCCTGCGAGGGGCTTGCCGACCGTACCTACCCGCTCCTGTCCCGGGATTGCGACGCAGACCGCGGGGGAACACTCGGTCAGGCCATAGCCTTCGAGCAGGTTGAACCCGAGGTTGCGGATAGTGTGGGCCAGTTTTCGGTCGAGCGGCGCGCTGCTTGAGACCATCAGCCGGAGCCGGCCCCCGGCAAGTTGCTTCAGCTTGTCCACGACCAGCTTGCCCAGCAGCCAGTGCTTGAACCCGAGCCATAGGGAAATCGGCTGGTTCTCTGCTTTGCGCATGGCGTAGCGGCGGTATGTACGCAGGGTCGAGACCATCAGCAACCGGTT
>CAZSUX010000342.1:0-2691 GCA_964610135.1 uncultured bacterium
GGCGGTCTTGGCCGTGCATGATGAACGTGCGGGCGATGTAGCGGTTCTTTATCAGGCCTTCGCGCAGTTCGATACCGAGAGTCGAGGCCAGCGAGTTGGCAGCGGCTCGGGCCGTATCCGGGACCGGAACGATGACGTCGGGCCTCAATCCCTGGCGCGCGACCTCGGAGGCAAGGCGCTCGCCCAGGCGCAGACGGGCTTCGTAGACCTCGATGCCGTCAATCACCGAGTCGGGCCGGGCGAAGTAGACGAACTCGAAGATGCAGGGACGGGCGGTGCCGGGTTGTACCTGGCACCGGGACACTTTGCCTTTGAAGTCCACGAATATCGCCTCGCCGGGCTTCACGTCGGTGAACCCGCGGAACCCCAGGCGGTCAAAAGCGACGCTCTCTGAGGCAAACGCGAACTGGTCGCCCTGCTTGGAGAATACGAGCGGCTTGATGCCGAACGGGTCGCGGAAGGCGAGGAGTCCGCGCCCATGAATCAGTGCGACGACCGAGTAGGCGCCATGGGCCCGGCCGAACACTTCCTTCACTGCCTTGAACACCGCGGTCGGGCTGAAACGCCTCAGGTTCGACTGCTCCAGACCTTCAGCGAACACGTTCAGCAGTGGCTCGACGTCGGAGTAGCTGGTGAGTTGACGGAAGTCGTCGCACATCAGTTCGCGGCGCAGGTCGGAGTAGTTGGTGATGTTACCATTGTGGACCATCGCGATGCCGAACGGGTGGTTCACGTAGAAGGGCTGGGCATCTTCGGCTGAGCCGGGGCCGATGGTTGGGTAGCGGGTATGGCCGATGCCGGCATTGCCGGTGAGGCGCGACAGGTTCTTACGGTTGAAGACATTGGCGACTGTGCCGTTCCCCTTCTTGAGGTGGAACGTGCCGTCGGAAGTAAGGACGCCGGCCGAGTCCTGGCCCCGGTGCTGAAGTGCCAGCAGCCCTTCAACCAGGTCCGGGCCGACCTCGCGCCGGGTCAGGAGTCCGATTACGCCGCACATGCCCCAATGCTACCGACGGCAAGGCGAAAGTCAAAAGGCGAATCGCTCGGGGGACGGGGACAAGCGATCGAGAGATCGAGGGATCAGGCGATGGAGCTGGCCGAACCTGGCACAGTCACCGGGAGCTAGTCACTCTCTGCCGGCGTGCTACACGCCTCGTCCGTCGAAGTCCGGCGTGTAGTCGCGGGAGGCGGAGGAGGGTTCCTGCGCGAAGCCCTCGAATCCCAACTCGTCAAAGCGACGCCGGACGTCCTCGTATTCCTCGGTCGACAGGCGGCGGTTCATGCCGGGGAGCTCGGCGGCGTGGCAGACCGGATAGTACTGGGCCATCAGGCTGACGTTGGTTTGTGGACCGCGGTCGTCGTGAATCCACTTGAGCAGCGGCTTGCTGTCGTCGGTGTGACCCGGCAGAACCAAGTGACGGATGATAAGGCCCTTCTTGATGACTCCGTGTTCGTCATACCGGTTCGTGCCGACCTGCCGTTTCATCTCGGTGATTGCGGCTGAGGCGTGCCGGAAATAGTCGGGCGCGGACGAGCAGGCGCGGGCTAGTTCATCCGAGTGGTACTTGAGGTCAGGCAGGTAGACCTGTACCAGACCCTCGAAGCGCGCGAGAGTCTCAGTCTTCTCATAGCCGTTCGAGTTCCAGACGATTGGAACCTTCAGCTTGGCGTGGGCACGTTCGAGAACCGGGAGCAGTTGGTCCGAGTAGTGGGTCGGCGATACCAGGTTGATGTTGTGCGCGCCTTGTTGCTCAAGTTCCAGCATGATGGCCAGCAGTCGTTCGGGCGTGACGGCGCGGGACGCGACCGCACTGTCAGACAGGAGCCGCGGGGGCCAAACGCCGGGCGTTTCGGATCGTGCTCCAGGCTCCGCTTGCGAGATCGTGTAGTTCTGGCAGAACTTGCAGCGGAGGTTGCAGTGGCGGAAGAAGATGGTACCGGATCCGCGCGTGCCGGAGATGGGTGGTTCTTCCCAGTGGTGGAGTTGGGCGAGTGAGACCTCAAGCCGGTCGGACGCGCGGCAGACGCCGAGCTTCGCCGAGCGGTCGACGCCACATTCGAAGGGACAGGCGCGACAGAGCACACGGTATTATACAGGACGGAAGCCCCAATGACCAAGCCCCAGTGACCAATCAAGCCCGGATGACGAAGTCCGAATCGTATTTGAAATTGGCCATTGGCGCTTGGGATTTGGTCATTCCCGCGTTCGGTGGGGTTTGACATGCGCTCCGTTCAGGCTAGCTTTGACAGGCATGAAGCCCGTGAGACTGCAGAAGTACCTCGCCTCGGCCGGCGTCGGGTCGCGTCGTCATTGCGAGGAGTTGATAACGGCCGGTCGTGTGAAGGTCAACGGCGTTCCCGCGAAGCTGGGCCAGTCGGTAACGCCTGGCAAAGACCGGGTCGAGTACCGGGGCCGTGAAGTGAAGCAGGAGGCCGAGAAAGTGGTCGTGGCGGTCGACAAGCCGGCCGGCTATCTCAGCGCTTGTTTTCGTGGCAGAGAGGAAGGCTATCTCGTGACTGAGTTGGTTGATTTGCCCTTCCGGCTCTACCCGGTGGGTAGACTTGACCGTGATTCCGAAGGCCTGCTGTTGCTGACCAACGACGGCGACCTCGCGTTGGAACTGACACATCCGCGCTACGGCAAGGAGAAGGAGTACGAAGTCGAACTCGACCGACCGGCCGGTCCGGAAC
>CAZSUX010000342.1:2701-2930 GCA_964610135.1 uncultured bacterium
GTTGTCGTCGATACTCACCCATATGGAACCGTCGTCGCGAAGAAGTTTGTGCAGTTGGCCGACGGTCCGGCACGGGCGGTCCGAGCTACTGTAGCCGGGCAGGGCCGATTGAGCGTCGTGCTGGCTGAGGGGCGCAAGCGGCAGGTGCGGAGGATGCTTGAGGCGCTGGGCTGCAAGGTCGTGCGCCTGCGGCGGGTGCGGATAGCCGGCCTTCGGCTCGGCGACCTCC
>CAZSUX010000343.1:0-2923 GCA_964610135.1 uncultured bacterium
AACGGTGGGTTCGGCTGTTTCGGCCCCACTGTCGGGATAGTCGACTTCTCGGGACTGGACGACGCCCTCGCCACCGGCAGCATCACGCAGAAGCTCAGCTCGATGCAGTGGGGATTCGGCGGCGCCGGGTTCGCCCTGATTGACCGGATTGTCATCGGCGGCTCCGGCTGGGGCAGCTCCCAGACCGTCGGCTCGGAGAGCCTGCGCGCGACTGTTGAAATCGCGGGCGGCGAGTTCGACCTCGGCTACCAGGTCTTCTCGATGAAGCATCTCCTCATCGCGCCCGTTCTCGGCATCGGCGGCGGCGGGTACACTATCGAACTGCAGAAGCTGTCCGACGCGCCGGTGACATTCGGCCAGTTGCTGGAGAGCCCGGGCCGGACCAGCAAGGTCTCATTCTCGAGTCTGACCCTCTCTCCGCAGTTGATGGTCACCGTTCCCATCAGCTTCGTCGGCGTGCAACTCCGGGGCGGCTACTGCTACACACCGGGGACTCCGGAATGGGGACTCGAAGGTGGCAGCAGGCTATCCTCCGGTCCGACCATCAGCAAAGGCATGCCCTTTGCCACGCTCAACGTCGTGTTCGGCGGGTTTCAAGGCGGCACGCGCCGGCGCGGAGGCAGAAGGTAGTCATAGAAGATGCAGGCGAATCCAGAAGTCAGAAATCAGAAACCAGAAATCAGAAGTCCCGGACTTCCGCATCCTGCACTCTGCATTCTGACTTCTGCGTTCGTCTCCGTCCCTGATCCCCAATCCCTATCCCCTATTCCCTAACCCCTAGCCCCTAGCCAATGCCGGCAAATCTCTCCGCCGACTACCTGAAGGCAGAGGAACGGTACCGCGCCGCGACCACGCACGAAGAAAAGCTGACCTGCCTTGAAGAGATGTACACGACCCTCCCCAAGCACAAGGGCACCGAGAAGATGCAGGCCGACATCAAGACCCGCATCTCCAAGCTCAAGAAGGAGATGTCCGGTCCCTCAAAAGGCGGGGCCAAACACGCCGACTGGTTCCATGTCGAGAAGCAGGGCGCAGGCCAGGTCGTGCTCGTCGGTGCACCGAACTGCGGCAAGTCGGCGCTGGTCAGGGAACTGACCGGGCTCCACGCCGAGGTGGCGCCCTACCCGTTCACGACCACCCACCCGGCAGCAGGCATGATGGAGTTCGAAGATATCCAGATACAGCTCGTCGACACGCCGCCGGTCTCTCCCGACTCCCCGGCGTGGCTGTTCCACATAATGCGAACGGCCGACATCCTGGTCTGGATGCTCGACCTCTCCGACGACGCCCTGCTGGAAACGACGGAACAGACACAAGGCCTCCTCGACAAAGCGAACATAGCTCTCGCAAGTCCAGAGTCCAAGGTCCAAAGTCCCGATCTCTCCCAAGATTCCTCCCCAAGTCCCCAGCCCCTAGTCCCTAGCCCCAGGAAAGTCCTCCGCCTCGGCACCAAGTCCGACGACCCACAGGCGATGGACCGGCTGGCGATACTGCGGGAACTTATCGGCGACGTCGAAGTGCTGCCGGTCTCAGCCGAACATCACACCGGGCTTGAGGAATTCAAGCGCCGCCTCTTCGCGATGCTCGAAATCATCCGCGTCTACACCAAGAAACCCGGCAAGCAGGTCGAACTGCGCGACCCGGTAATCCTGCACACCGGCGGGACCGTAACCGACGCAGCATATCATCTCCACAAGGACTTCGCCCAGCATCTCCAGTTCGCCCGGCTGTGGAATAATGCCGGCTACGACGGCCAGCGCGTCGAGCGCCACCACGTCCTCCAGGACAAAGACATCCTCGAGTTCCACGTGTAGTAACGAAGGCACGACCGCGAAAACGGGGGCTGTCACTTCGCAGGGCCCTCTGCGACTCTGAGGGGCTGTCCCCGCTTCGCGTCCTATGGGACTGTCCCCAGTTTTCGCCTCTCGCCATCTGACGGCGATGGGTCGTGTCCCGAGACCCGGGGCGGCTCCGTGCGGCGTTTTGAACCCAGGCCATCCACAGATTCCGCAGATGGCACGGGTGTCACCCCGCTCGTTCCTACGGTGCGTTGCGCACCCCTGAGGAAGGGTCTCGTCCTCACATCGTCGCTCGCCACCCGACTTCCGCCTTCCACCACTGCAAACTGGCAACTGCAAACTGGTACCTCGGACGCTGAAAGCGCCCCGCGAAGCTCCTCTGAAGGCTCCCTTCAGAGCTCCGGTCAAGGTTCCCCCCAAGGCGTACTTGATGGCTTCCCACAGCGCGTCGGCCGGGGCTTACTACACCGCGTAGCGCTCCGCTTCGGCCAGAACTCAGGACACCGCTTCCGACTCCACTCGTGACAGAGCTCTCGAGAAAGCTCGGGGCGAAGCTCCTCACAGGGCAGCACTCAAAGTCCGTCTCAGGGCACCTTCCAAGGCCTCTTCGAGGGCCAACTCGAAGGCTCCCCACTAGACTGTCCCCTGTGTGGGGTGTTGAGTTATGGCTCCTGTCTCTAACTCCTGGAACTGCTGTGGGATAGGACCAAGAGCCGCCCGCTTGTCCTGTATACGTCAACGTATCCAACTTGGAAGCGGACCATGCGGTGCAATGCAGAGGCGGGCTCTCGCCCGCCCCTACCTGTCTGCTGTATCCTGTCTTCTGTCTACTGTCTTCTTTCCGCCTACCTCGTCACTACCGCCTTCCTCACCGCCCGGAATCCCGGCGTGTCGAGACGGAGGAAGTAGATTCCGGCAGGGAGAACGCCTGATGGCAGCCCGACCTCGTATCGGCCTAGCGAGGCTTCGCCGTCTCGCAGCGAACGGACCAGCCTGCCGTCGACATCGTAGATGCCGAGTGACATGGAAAATGGGGACTGCACCTCAGCCTGGCCGCGAAGCGGCTGGGACTGTCCCCGTTTTCCCGGCACGTCGTACCTTACTGTGAACGCGCCCCGCGCCGG
>CAZSUX010000344.1:0-261 GCA_964610135.1 uncultured bacterium
GCTGTCAAACGAAGATTCGGTTGGTGATGATTCGGTTGGCTGAGAGAGCCAACACCTTACAGCGGGCGGGGTATGGCAGCAACACCCCGCCCGCAGTGCAGACCGAGCCGTTACGGCGCGATAGGCGCGGCGACGTTGAAGACGTCGGTGCGGATGGCCTGCAGCACTGACTGAGTCAGTCCGCGCGCCACCCACTTCGCAATCAGCGTCGCGGTTTCCAACGCCATGGACTCGCCCGAGATGTCCTTCCGGAGCAGGGCC
>CAZSUX010000344.1:271-2897 GCA_964610135.1 uncultured bacterium
GGACTGAGGAGGGCCGAGAGCCCCCGGCCGATGGGCCGCAGCAGGAAGGGAATCACCAGTCCGAACGAGGCCAGAAACACCGTGCCCACCGGGATGGTCACCGCGACCGGGATCACGCCGTAGAGAGATCCCGCCAATAGCAGTCCCGAGGCGACGAAAACTCCGATGCCGGTGAGCGTCAGTCCGCGCGACACCCACTTGGCGATAAGTGTCGCGGCTTCCAGAGCCATCGATTCGCCCGACATCTCCTTCCGGAGCAGACTCCACATCTCGCGTCCGAAACAGAGGTAGAAGGGGTACGTGATAGTCGGCACGCCGGCGGCGTCGCAGGTCTGCTTTACCTGCAGCTCCATGGCTGCAATCAGAGGCAATACGGCGCCCATGTTCTGCAGCATCACCGGGCGTTTCTCGGTCAGGATGGCGGTCACGCGTTCGAGGTTGTACTTCTCGTCCCAGTTGGCGAGCCGTTGGGTTGGGTTTATCGGCATGGTTATCACCTCCTCTCAGCCGTGTTAGCGACCCCGGTCTCACAATCGCTGCCCTTGCGTCCGGTTCTCCCTGTTGTCAAAGAGCAGTCTTCTTTCGCTCTCATATGTTTATACGCGCGAAACCTCGAAAATGACAAAAGAAAAATCCGGCCCTGACGGCCCGATCGTATTCTCTCGCAGTTTGCTGCCTACCTCCTCTTCGGACCCCGGCCCGAGCCGAGCAACCGGGCCAGGTCCACGCCCGGATAATCGGCCTTCAGCCTCCTCACCTCGGCGCAAAACTTCACGGTCGTTTCCAGGATCGGCCGCAGCTTATCGGCTGATTCCGGCACGCGCCCCAGGTACTCCTCGATGCTCGGGTTCTTCCCGTCCCGAGCCGCTTCGGAGAAGTCACCGAATACACCCAGTTCCGCATCGGTGAACTCCTGCACGGGTGCAACCATACAATTGCCTCGCATAACACCTCCGCCCCAGAAGGCATCTCTATCCTAGATCGATTCTCTCAGCTTTCTCATCGCGACCAGCGCCCGGTAGCGCGCATGTCGCTCGCTGCAGCCATTGTCGGCCGCCACGACCCGCCACGCCTCATCGCGCACATGGAACCCGATCAGCACGCCCCGGTCAATCGGGTCCAGCTTCTCGAACGACTGCAGCATCCGCGTCCGGCGCACATCCGCGTCGCGCAGCTCTTCCGGCCCCGCGACCGACGGTGCCTCCCACTCCCGCATCGCGTCCAGGCTCTCGGGCGCGCGCCGCTTCACCCGGAAGTAGCTCATGACCACGTTTGTGGTGATTGTGTACAGCCACGTACAGAGGCAGCCCCGCTCCGGGTCGAAGCTCGGCAACCCCTCAAACAACCGGACGAACACGACATGGGTCAGCTCCTCGGTGTCAGCACGGTTCCTGACCAACCGGTACAGCCTGCCAAAGACCTTGCGCTCGTACCTGCGTTGGAGCACCGCGAAGTCTATCCTTCCTTCGATTACCCCGCACACCAGCTCCGCATCGGGCATGGTGCATCTCCTTCCACCTTCGTCATCCAGTCTCCACTGAACGGCGAAGGCTTTGTGCGGAGCCGGCGGCCGGGCGGCAGTACCGATGCCCGGCACCGCCCAGGCCGTCGACCCCGCGCCGAACTACCCGACTCCGGGCATCCCATATAATTCCAGGTCGGACCGGTTGCGCCTGCAAGTGACGGCACCGGGCCGCCCAGGTCCAGCTCGAAGCACTCCCGGCCGATCTCCTCAAGCACCGAGCGGACCAGGCCGCGTGCGACCCAGACCTCGAGCTGCATCCGGGCTTCCTGACGCAGCACATCCGGCGAGCCGATCCTGGCAGCCAGCCGCGCCAACCTCCATCCGAAGCCGTAGTAGTACACCCACCAGATGGTGTCCACGCCGGCCCGGCCGAGAACCGCAGCTACCGCCCGCCGAACCATGTCGTTGTTCGCCTGGGCCCGCCGGTATGCCTCCGCCTGTCCGGCTCGGTCGTCATCCACCCGCCCCGGCATCTTACCGGTGCGCAGCTTCAACTTGTACTTCTCACAGACTCGGTCGATGTCCTTGGCCATCATGCATCTCCTTCAACCACAACCGCTCCTCAACTGCCGCGCGCCCCACCAGCCACAGCAAGTGGCCGGAAAGGCCGCGTTCGAACCACCGCTGCACGACCCGCTTGGTGCCGGGCTCGAAGTCAGGCACCGGGTCTCTGTGGATTGTGCGTATAAGTTCACGTGCGAAAGCAAGATACGCCTGTCGTTCCGGACCCTCCGGTACAAATGCACTCACAATCACCCGCAGACGCTGCCCGTGCGGGCTCCTGCGCCCCGGCGTCTCCCACGTTCTACTACTCATCCTACACCGTCCTGGTTTCTGTCCTTTCTATTCTCCACTCGATCTCTCGATCACTCTATCCCTTGATCACTCCCTTTCGCTCTCATATGTTTATACGCTCGTACCCCCCGAAAATGACAAAAAAATCTTCATCCCACCGCCGTCTCCCTCTCTGTCCCGCCTGCCATTCTGCACTCTGGTTTCTGGTTTCTGAACTCTGGATTGTCCGATCCGAGGGCTGTGGATTCTGCCTTCTGACTTCGTTTGTCCGCTGATCACGACCGCCCCCCGGGTTCTGAAGTGCCG
>CAZSUX010000345.1:0-2863 GCA_964610135.1 uncultured bacterium
GACTCGAGGGTCTTGCGATAGAGGATTTCACCGCAGCTGTTGCAGCGGAACCACATTCCGTCCGGCGTTTGCGACCGGCCGACCGGTCGGGCGGGCGTGGGCATGGGCTAGTATAGGAGCGGGCGGCGGAGAGTCAAGAATCAGGCCGGCCACGACGCCCGGAGCAGCTTGACATCCAGCGCCAATGGGCTTGGACTGGCCGTCCGGCCGAGAGCCAGGCAGCCCGCCACATGACAGGCGCAGACCGGTGGTTTGGACCGACGAGCGGACTTGGCATAGTCCCGCAGCGTTTGACAGGTGAAAGGGGTTCTCTAGTCTTAACTGATGTGTGAAGTCTTCCTGGGGCTCGGGTCGAACCTGGGCGACCGGGCCGGGCTCCTGGATCAAGCTGCCGGCGCACTCGAGTCGCTGGGCAAGGTCACGCGGTCGCGCTGGTATGAGACCGCTGCGGTCGGGATGCCGGGCGCTCCCGCTTTCCTGAACGGTGTTGTCCGGCTGGAAACCGACATTGCGCCCGACGAACTGCTTGGTCTGACCCGGGGAATCGAGCGCCGGCTCGGCCGCGACCAGCTGCGGCGCGCCGGCTCGCGGACCATCGATATTGACCTCCTGCTCTGCGGCCGCCAGGTCATCAGCCGCCCCGGGCTTGAGATACCCCATCCCCGGCTCCACCAGCGCGCGTTCGTGTTGGTTCCGCTGACCGAACTGGCCCCGAATCTCGTTCACCCGGTGCTGGGCAGGACCGTCACCGAGATGCTGGCCGAGGTAGATAGGGCCGGGGTCAAGGCGGCATAGCCATGACAGCCGAAGTCAGAAGTCAGAAGTCAGATACCAGAAGTCAGAAGTGCCCTCCCCGGTTCTGCGCTTTGCCTTTGGCCTTTCGCCTTCTAAGTTCTCCACTTTGACCCATGAGGTACATCTGCATCGAGGGGCCGATTGGTGTGGGCAAGACGGCGCTGGCCGAGCGCCTGGCCCAGCGGCTGGACGCCAAGCTGGTGAAGGAAGCGGTGGAGGACAACCCGTTCCTCGACAAGTTCTATGGCGACATGCGGAACTACGCGCTCCAGACCCAGCTCTTCTTCCTGCTCGCCCGTCACAAACAGCAGCGTGAGTTGCTCCAGCCGGACATGTTCCACGAAACCATCGTATGTGACTACCTGCTCGACAAGGACCGCATATTCGCCCATCTGAACCTGACCGAGCACGAGTTGGCGCTGTACGACAACATTTACAGGTTCGTGGCCGAGGAGATACCGAAGCCAAACATCGTCGTCTACCTGCAGGCACGGGTTGAGGTGCTCCTCGCCCGCATCAGACAGCGGGCGCGGAAGTTCGAGGCCGCGATTGACCCGCAATATCTGGCGGAGTTGGCCGATGCCTACAACCACTACTTCATGCACTACGAAGCCGCGCCGGTCCTTATCGTCAACACCGAACGGCTCGACTTCGTGGCGAATCGCGAGGACTTCGAGGATTTGTTCCGGGCGATTGAGGAAACTACCGCTGGACGACGGTTCTACTCGCCGCGCGGGAAAGGACGCTAGTGAGGACGGACGAAGTCAGAAGTCAGATATCAGAAGGCAGAATGCGGAAGTTCGGACTACGGACGGATCGGAGCTGATATGTACACCGGCCCGTCCCAGCCGGACAAGCTGACAACGGTCAGGATAATGCGCAAGAAGGCCAAGGGCGAGCGTATCGTGAGCCTGACAGCGTATGACTTCCCGACAGCTCGGATTCTCGACGACGCCGGGGTAGACCTGATATTGGTCGGCGACTCGGCCGCCAATGTCGTCTATGGTATGCCCACGACCCTGACCATCGGGATGGACGAGATGGTTTTCCACACGCGTGCGGTCGCGGCCGGCGTGAAGCGGGCACTGATCGTAGCAGACATGCCATTCCTTTCCTACCAGGTTTCGGTCGAGCAGGCGGTGGCCAACGCCGGCCGGTTCCTGCAGGCTGGGGCCGAGGCAGTCAAAGTCGAGGGCGCCGGCCCGGTCGTGCCCGCCATCAAGCGGTTGGTAGAGCTCGGCATCCCGGTGATGGGGCACCTTGGCCTGACCCCGCAGTCGGTCCACAAGCTGGGTGGCTACCGGCTGCAGGCCAGGAAGGCCGAGGACCAGGAACGATTGCTGGGTGACGCCCGCGCTTTGGCCGATGCCGGCTGCTTCTCAATCGTGCTTGAGAAAGTGCCGGCCGAGGTCGCGAAGCGGGTCACGGCTGAGCTTTCGATACCTACCATCGGTATCGGCGCGGGCCCGGATTGCGATGGGCAGGTGCTCGTGCTGCACGACATGCTCGGCATGTCCAACGCTTCGCCGCTCAAGTTCGTGAAGCAATATGCCCACCTGTACGCAGATATCCTCAAGGCCGTGACCGCCTATGCCGATGAGGTCCGCTCCGGTAAGTTCCCCGACGAAGACCACACATTCCATCTCGTGAAGTGACGAATGACGATTGCCGAAGGCCGATTGTCAGGACGTTGGCCAATCGGCAGTCGTCAATCGTAAATCGGAAACTCCCTTGAGAGTCGTCAGGTCCGTGTCCGCGATGCAGCGTGTCGCCCGGGGCCTGAAGCGACGCGGCCGCATCGGGTTCGTGCCGACCATGGGTTTCCTTCACGAGGGTCATCTGCGGCTGGTGCGGTCGGCGCGCCGGCAGTCTGATTTCGTCGTGGTCTCGATATTCGTGAACCCGATTCAGTTCGGGCCCAAGGAGGACTACCGCCGGTATCCACGTGACTTCAACCGGGACCGGCGGTTGCTTCAGTCGGCCGGGGCCGACTTCATCTTCTGTCCCGGAGTGGAGGAGATGTACCCGGAGGGGTTTGCTTCGTACGTCGAGGTTGAGCGGCTGGGCG
>CAZSUX010000346.1:0-2860 GCA_964610135.1 uncultured bacterium
TAGGAAAAGAGGGACACTTCCCCGATTTCTAATCCGAAGCGCGTCAAGGTAAGTTCGGATGGAACCAAGGACAGGCACCCGATTTCCGGAAGCTTCGGGACATCACGCGCCGTTGGCGCGAGGTTCCAGTTTCCAGTTCGCAGGTTGCAGTGGCTGACTGAAGGACCGAGGTCGAGGTTAAGGTTGAGGCTAGGGCAAAGAAGCGGAGCGGGACATCGCGCTGCCGCAGGCCACGAGTGAGCAGGTTTCAGTAACCAGTTGCCAGTATCGGACTCAACCACTCGATCCCTCTATCCCTCGATCTCTCGATCCCTCTCCCCTGTCGATTGCAGATTGACGCGGCCGTAGGCCGCGAGTTGCCAGGTATCAGTTTCCAGTAACCAGTAGCTGAGAGGTTCCTCCACTTCGGTCGGAGTGACAGGACCGGACTTGGCGCTCTTGGCGGTTATCTCATCTCCGGCCTACGATTGTTGAGTTGCGACTGGCGGACAGGGCGGCGCCACGTCGGCTAGCAGTGAGCAGCCAATCGCTGACGGCCCCGGGAGAATGCATGGCATCAGGAAGTGCGAGGCGGTGGGCCATGTGCCGTAGGCCGCCAGCCCCTCTCCCCTGCCCTGACCCGATTCCCTATTGACAAACCCCACGGCGAGTCCTAAAATCCAGCCGTGTCAGAGGGTCCGAGGACAATTCGCGACCGTCGATTGGAGGAAACATGTGTAGAATGACCGCATCCGCTGTTGCCTGCAGCCTGGTCCTCGCCGTGTTCCTCGCCGGCTGCGGGAAGAACCAGCCGCCGGCGACTCCGGAGCTCAACGGCCCGACAACGGGCATCCCGGCCAAATCCGTTACCTACACTTTCTCGACCACCGACCCCGAGGACCAGGATGTCGCCTACCTGGTGTCGTGGGGCGATGCGAGCGCGGAGGATTGGGACGAAGGATACGCGAGCGGAGAAGAGGTTAAGCGGGCGCACAAGTTCGCGGATTCCGGCGTCTACTGCGTGAAGGTGAAGGCGCGGGATTCGAAACTGGCCGAATCCGAGTGGTCGGACTCGATCATGGCCGCGATAGCCTTCTGGCCGCCGAACCAGCCCCAGCCGCCAACCGGGCCCGTATCCTGCACTACCGGCGTCGCCGTGACATTCACGACAAAGACGACTCACCCGCTGGGCGACAGCGTGTGGTTCCAGTTCAACTGGGGCGACACCACCGGAGATTGGGGCGGGCCGGTCGCCAGCGACTCAGCCTATAGTGAGGAGCACACCTTCTACTCGGCCGGCGTGTTCAACGTTCTGGCACAAGCCAAAGATGCCCGCGACCGTTTGTCGCCCTGGTCAGACCCGCTGGCGGTCACGGTCACTTTCGTCGAGGCGCCGGCCAAACCCGTCGTCGCCTGCGAGCCGCTCGACCAGGGAGCGAAGTTGAGACTGACCTGGGGCAAGGACACCATCGCCGACTTCTACGAGATCAAAACTGACGATTCCGTCCACACAACCACGGATACGAGCTACGACGTCGCCAAAGCGTGCGCCACGCTTGAGGTCAGGGCGGCCAAGGGCAGCCGCAAGAGTGAAGCGGCAGTGATACCGGTGGCCGTCGTCGATACCGCGACCATCGTGCTCTTCGGTATCAGCGACCCTGACACAGCCCACCATCACGCGGTCGGCTTCGACTCCGCCGGCACCGCGACCACGTACTCGCTTGCCTCCGCCAACTACCCAAAGTTGGACTTCTTCGCGGACAACTTGACCCACCTTGACACGATGTTCTTTGTCAACGCCGGCAAATACGGCTGGAATGCGAAAGGCAATGCGCTCAAGGATGCCGGGACGACGATGTACGACGACGCGAAACTCGCCGACACGACCGGCTACGAGGACGAGAACGTGCTGGTCGTGGACAGGGTGTACTATCTCTGGCTCGACCGCACGAACAACGGCTGGAGCGCGGACGACAACTTCGCCAAGGTGAAGGTCCTCCAGGTATCCGGACCGCTGGTCACGATGCGGCTCGGCTATCAGCGAGTCGGCGGACTCCGCTGGCTTGCCAACTGAACCAAGCCACAACCTCGGGAGTTTCAAGAGACACAGCTCAATCCCGGCCCGCCCATCGCGCTGCCGGAGGCAGTGAGTGAGCAGTTAGGAAGGTAGCAGTGAGGAGTTGCCCGGCTGACGGCTTCGAGCACTCACTCCCTCTCTCCCTCTTCCCTATTCTCTCTTCCCCATTGACATCCCCGCCCGGGAGTCGTACAATCCCGTCTATGGGCTGCATCCGAGAGGCCGGGAGCCTCCGCGAACCACGGAAATCAGAGGAGGAATGGTGACTAAGAAGGTCCACGTTCACGCCGTAACCGCGCTGCTGTCTGTCATCTGTTCTGCCTCAATTGCCTCTGCCCAAACGGGCTGGTGGAAGACCTATGGCGGGTGCGGCTTTGACAAAGGGGAGTCCGTACAGCCAACTGCTGACGGAGGCTACATCATCGCAGGCAATACCGAGTCGTTCGGTGCTGGGAGCTTCGACGTCTACCTCGTCAAGACGGACGCAAGGGGCGATACGCTCTGGACCAGAGCCCATGGCGGGTCGCTCTATGATCGCGGTCTCTCGGTCCAGCAGACCACGGGCGGCGGCTACATCGTCGCTGGCTATACCCAGTCGTTCGGTGCACAAGAGAGCGACCTCTATCTGGTCAAGACCAGTGCTCAAGGCGATACGCTCTGGACCAGGGTCTACGGCGGGGTATATGGCGATGCGGGCCACTCCGTCCAAGAGACTGCCGACAGCGGCTACATCATCGGTGGCTATACCCAGTCGTTCGGTGCGGGAAATGAGGATGTCTATCTCATCAAGACCGATGCTCACGG
>CAZSUX010000347.1:0-2852 GCA_964610135.1 uncultured bacterium
TCAAGATCAACGACAAGCACATCTCGGTCATCGTCCGCCAGATGCTGCGCAAGGTGAAGGTCGAGGATGCCGGCGACTCGAACTTCATCGAGGGCGAAATCGTCGAACGGCGCCGGCTGTACGACCAGAACCAGAAACTGATCACCGAAAACATGCGGCCGGCCAGTTTCCAGCCGATACTCCTGGGCATCACCCGGGCCGCGCTCCTGACCGAGAGTTACCTCTCGGCGGCATCGTTCCAGGAGACGACACGGGTGCTTTCCGAAGCGGCTATTTCCGGCAAAGAAGACAAGCTCAAAGGACTGAAAGAAAACGTGATTGTCGGTCGGCTGGTACCGGCGGGCACCGGTTACCGTGATTTCGCCCGCATCAAACTCGCCACCGAAGAGTCGCAGGAGAAGGTAGAGGAGGCATTATAGCATGCCGACAGTAAATCAGCTCGTCCGCAAACCGCGGACGGCAATCCACAACCGGTCGAAGACCCCGGCGCTGAAGGGCAACCCCCAGAAGCGCGGAGTCTGTACCCGGGTGTACACGACCACACCCAAGAAGCCGAACTCGGCGCTGCGCAAGGTCTGCAAGGTCCGTCTCTCTGGTGGCGGCGAGGTAACCTGCTACATCCCGGGCGAAGGCCACAACCTGCAGGAGCACTCGATCGTGCTCGTGCGGGGCGGCCGCGTCAAAGACCTGCCGGGCGTCCGCTACCACATCGTCCGAGGCGTGCTCGACACGACCGGCGTTGAGGGCCGGCGCCAGGCGCGGAGCCAGTACGGGGTCAAGCGTCCCAAGCCGGGCGCCGCGTCGTAAGGGGAGAGCATGTCACGACGACGCAAGGCAGAACAGCGGCCGATCGCCACAGACCCCCGCTACAGCTCGACCTTTGTCACCAAATTCGTCAACAACCTGATGTGGGCGGGCAAGAAGACTACATCCCAGCGTATCTTCTACGGTGCGCTCGACCTAGTCCAGGAACAAACCAAGGAAGACGGCTATGCCGTGTTCCAGAAGGCGATGAACGCCGTAAGACCGGTGCTTGAAGTGCGGCCGCGCCGGGTTGGCGGTTCCACCTACCAGATCCCGATGGAGGTGAGGCCCAAACGGCGCGACGCCCTCGCCATCAAGTGGACCATCATGGCCGCTCGGGCACGCAACGAGCACACGATGATCCAGAAGCTCGCCGCCGAGCTGCTTGACGCCAGCCGCAATCAGGGCGCGGCGGTCAAGAAGAAGGAAGACACGCACAAGATGGCCGAGGCCAACCGCGCCTTCGCCCACTACCGCTGGTAGCTTCCTAGACACCAGCAATACTGCGACTCTGACGCGGCGCGTTCTCCCGCGCCGCGTCTCTTCTTTCATCACTGGCCCCAACGGCCCCTGTCTGACAGTGCGCACTTGCGTCCTCGTCAACTTCCTCGCGGCAGCGTACGCCGGGACCTTCTTCGTTGCTCTCCAAGAAGCTCGGCAAGTTGCTTGCGAAGTCACCTGCAAAGGGATTCGGGAAGGAACTTCGACGGGAATGTGGACTGCGACTCGGCAAGGACCTCGGGACGGAACGGAACAAGTTACTCGGCAAGGAACTGGACAAGGAGCTCTAGTCGTTGCTCGCGAGGTAGCGGACGAAGTAGCGGTGGAAGTAGCCGAACAAGTAGCCCTCGTCGTTCCCCGGGATACTCCTTGGGATGTGACTTCGGAGGCTATGTGGGTAGCTACGGGGGAGGCATAGGAGGGGGAGGAGAGGGAATAGGGGTTAGGGGCTAGGGAATACGTAAGTTAGGACAAGGACTGGCGGTCGGCTGAGTGTGTGCTATAATACACAAATGGAGGTTGAGCATGAGCGATGAGAAAGACGTTTTCCGCGTGACCAAGGAGCTGGGCTTGAGGCTCAGAAGCCTGCGCAAACGAGCCCGGCTCTCGCAGGATGGACTTGCCCGGTTGGCCGGCCGCGGCTGGGACCACGCCCTTGTCTCCCGGCTGGAGACCGGCCATCTCGGAAACCCCGGACTCGGGATTGTCGCCGATTACCTGCGGGCGTGCCGGGCGAGCTTCAGCGAGATTGCCGACCTGCTGGATACGTACACGGCTCAACCGTTGCCGGTGGAGCAGGAAGGACGCGAGGCCGTCGCCAAGGTGACCGAAGTCCTGCCCGCGAAGATCGGGAACGAGGCGCTCGCGTACGACATCAAGACGACCGTGGCACGGCGGGCTGAGGGCAAGCCGCCGCTTTCCTCAGAAGAGCGGGTGAAGCGGGTCGTGAACCTGGCAGCGGCAGCCAGCCGGCGCAAGCGACTCGACATCCTCGTGAAGTACCTTGAGACAGAGGTCGGCCACGGGCTAGCCGCCACCGAGCGGCAGTACCTGCAACTCCTGGCAAGGAAGTTCTGGGGCGCGCTGAGTTCGACGCGGGGAAGGCTCCGGCACGTGCGGCTGAGGCGGATGGCGCGGGTTGTCGGCGAAGGTGTGGCCGCGCACGTGCTGTCCGAGAAAGACGTGAGGCTGGTGCGTGACCGCGTATCCGAGCTCTTCAGTCGGATGGAAACGACCGGTGCGTTCGGGGCCGAGCCGCAACCGGCAAGTCCGCGCCGCAAACCGACCTGGCTTGAGCGCCAGAAGAGACAAATGACGCCGGAGATGCTCGCGCGACAGGCGAACATCGGTGAGGGACTGGGTGCGGTGATGGCTGCGATCCAGACGAAAGACCGTCCGGCTGCAGAGGCAGTCACCTGGTACAACTGGCTTACCTTGTTGTGCAGCGTGGCCTATGACACGCAACCTGGTTCACCCGAGCGCGAGAGGGTGCTGGCAGATGCGCTCAAGGACCGGCCCGACCAGGAGCAGGCCCGCAGGTTCGCCGC
>CAZSUX010000348.1:0-2845 GCA_964610135.1 uncultured bacterium
TCGGTCTTTATCTGCCAGTTCATCCGTCGCTGATTCGGGTCAGTCATGAGAACTCCTTTCAGTTAGCGGTCATTCCGGGCCAGCCGCGCTCTGCGGCTGTGGTCCCTCACTTAGTTATGTGTCCGCCGGGAGCACTATTTGCTCGAGAATCTTCTTTCTCCGGCACAGCCGGGCCGTGCATCCATGGCCCTTCATATGGTTATACGACTCTCGAAGCCGGATTTGCTGGAGAATCTTCATCTTCTCCGGGCCGATTCACCTAACTCATTTTGCCACAGCGCGTTAGCAAGACCATCCATTTGCGGCCGGCTGGAAATGACGCCTCGCGAGTCGCCCCGGGAACCGTTCCGGGAACGGTTCGGGAGGTGGTTCGGAAGGTCTTTCGGGACGCGATTTGTACGGTGATTCTGACCGGGACGGTCATAGCCTGTTGCGGAGCGACTTGCGGATGCACGTGCGCGGTGATTCTTGCGGCGACTCGCAGGCCGAAAGGGAGCGCGACCTACAAGGGGATTGTCGCCGTGATTCGCAGTCTGACTCTGACGGCGGTTTGCAGAGGGATTCTGACGGCGAGTTTCGCGGTGAGTAGCGAGGCGACTCTCACAACGGAGTGAGGAGCAGGCCTGTAAGTTCCCATTCAAATTGGCGTTACGATCATGCGCGCCCAAGGTCATGTACTCGGAATCAGTTGCCGGCAGCATTATCCCAGACTCGCGACCTCAAGACGGGGGTGTTCATCGCGGTCACGTTGCGGCTTGCGGGTTAGAGGCGCAGTTGCTTGACATCAGGACACTGCCGGGGTAACATCGTCTGCGATTCCGGGAATATCCGTGCAGTTCAACCGCCGATCTATCGGCGTCAAGAGCAGTCGCCGGTTTGAGGGCCGAATGAGGATCGGCTGATTCCCAACGACTGACTGCCAACAGCCGGAAGCACTATATGATTACAAGACCTGCAGCAATTGTCGACCAACCGGCGGCGGGCCTGCCCGCGCAGCAGCAGGCGGGGCCTGAGCAGTAGGCGATGTTCTTTCTGCGCCGGAGGCCGAAGGACGGACGGGCAGCGCTGGATGATTTCCTGTCGAACTGGGAGAAACTCCAGACCTTCGATCCGAGAGAGCGGCGCGACCCGAGCGCACGGCTGGTTGACTTTCTCAAGACCATCCCACAATCGATCGAGAATGGCAGACAGCAGTTGGCTGAGGCGGGCCGGCAGGGCACCAGCAGCGGCGTCGACTACCTGCTTGACGCGGTGAGCCGACTCCCCGTTCTGGTGAGAGAGAATGGCGAGTCCCGAGTAGGTAGTGGAGATTGGCTGAAGACAATTGACGACCCACAGGTTTCGTGGGAGAAGCTGGAGAGCGAAGTCGGAGTCGCGGCCCGGGTCGTGAATCGCTTCCGGGTGCAGGAACTCCAGGCAGTCAGCGGCCCGGGGCGTGAGCGCATCGACCGCCTCCGCGACCGCCTCCGCGAGCTGGGGCGCTGGGCGAACCGGACCGAGTATGGCGCGGCAATGCAGGAGCTTGAGGAGGCAGTTGCTGAACTGGACCGGACCTTGGCGGAGCACGACCGAGCCCATCCCGAATACCGGCAGTACCTGAAACAACTAGGCGAGCTGTACAAGCTGCGCGAGGAAGGCTTCAAGGCTCTGGCGACCGCTGAGTGGTCCGAGGGTCTCTCGGTGATAGTCGAGTCACTGAACAGCCCAGAACCTGAACGGGTTCAACTCGCGCTCGAGGTGCTGCTGACCCGGGGCTGGGAACCGGCGACGGTTGAGGAGAAGCTCGATTGGTACTGTGCTCAGGCGCGGCGGCCGGAGCTTCGCGCCAGGGCGCTGGCCGGGCTGTCGGAGCTTATCAGTAAGGCGACCGACCCGGTGCTGTTGGTTGATGTCATCGAGCCGAGGCTCGCCCGCGAGGGTTTGACCGACCTGCAGGAGGAGGGGCTTCCGGACCTGCGGGCCGGATTGCTCGAGCATCTGGCCGCCTTGGGCGGCGAGCGGGCCGCGGCGAGGCTCGTGGCGGTACTCGAGTCCTATACTGAGCCGCCGGGCCTGAAGGTGACGGTCATCCGTCTGCTGGCCGGGGCGAACCCGCCGGAGGCGGTCAGGCTCCTGACCGACACGATGAGCAGCATGGAAACCGAGGTGCGGGTGGCGGCGACCCAGGCGCTGGCCATAGTCCGGACCGAGGCCGGTACAGCCGAACGGGCCGGCGTGCTCGACCGGCTGGTCTTTGCTTTGCGCGATGGTGAACCGGTTGTCCGCGATGCCGCGGTTGAGTCTTTGCGGAAGTACCCGGACGCGGTCGGGCAGTTGATACAGATCCTGCTCGAGGACCGGAATCCGGTCGCGCGCGAGTCGGCGGCCCGGACTTTTGCCAGCGAGCTTTCACCGGATGCGGCCGCCACCGAGGCCCTGACCCGGGCGCTGTCCGACGAGGACGCGGCGGTGCGCCGCGCCGCGGCCGAGGCGCTCGCCGCCCAGAGCCGCATACCGGCCGACCCCGAGGGGAAGCTGCGGTACCTTTCGGCAAAGCAGGATTGGCGGGGAGTGCGGCAGGCGGGCCGGGCGGCGATTCCCCTTCTGGTGCCGCTGCTCAAGGACCGCGATGATGCCGTCCGGCTGGAGGTCGTGAAGTTGCTTGGTTCGCTGCGAGAGCGTGAGGTGGCGTCCGATGTCGGCCATCTGCTTTCCGACGCGAGCCAGGAGGTGCGGAGGCAGGCGGCGCTGGCACTCGCTTCCCTTGGCGACGCGGCTCAGGTCGCCGCGCTGCGTGCGGCGCTGGCCAAGGAAGGATTCGAGGATGTGCGCAAGGAGATGGAGAGCGCGGTTCGAAGGCTGGAGA
>CAZSUX010000349.1:0-2843 GCA_964610135.1 uncultured bacterium
ACAGGAGGAGCACAATGAGAACAATAGCTCTAGCAATAGTGGCCTGCTTGCTGGGCGTGGCCTTGGGCGGGCCTGTCAATGACGTTTGGAACGCTGCCCGGCCTGCATCCCGCGGGTTTCCCGGTGCCCGCGTAATGCGCAACCCTACGACAGCGCAAAGGCAGCGACTCGCGACCCGAAATCGACTCACGCGAGCCGAGTGGCTTTCCATGCGCCGACGAACCAGCGCCGGGTCCCGGGCGAGCGGTCCGCGCCTCGACGGCGGATTCATGGTCGACACGGCCATCCACACGGGCTATGCGTTGACCCAGCAGTGCAATCCCGCAGTCGCCTTTGACGGGAACAACTACCTGGTGGTCTGGACCGCCTGGGACACATCCTATTACCCCTTCCTGCTGGCTTCCAGGGTTACGCCCGACGGCTCGGTCCTTGATGAGGAGGCCATCCCGATTGACACGGGAGTCTACGCAACGGTAGGCTTTGACGGCACGAACTACCTTGTCGTTGACTGTGGTCTGGGATACAGGATCAGTCCGGCCGGTGAGGTACTGGACCCAACTCGAATAAGGATATCCTCTGGCGGGGCATGGAACCAGGTCCTTGCCTTTGATGGCACCAACTATCTCACCGTCTGGGAGGATTATCGCGATAGCGTATCTCAGATCTACGGTGCCCGCGTAACACCGGACGGGACCGTGCTTGACACAGCAGGGATAGCCATAGCCACCGGGCAGCACACGCTAGCGTGTCCGGGCATCACTTTTGACGGCAGGAATTTCCTTGTGGTCTGGGACCAAGCCATCGATTCAGCGACGTCTTCGATCCGAGGCACGCGGGTCGGTCCGGGCGGACAGGTGCTTGACTCCGGCTTCGTGATCGGTAGCTCGTCAGGGGTCAACGGCTGGTACAGAATCACGGCGACTTCTGACGGTACGAACTCCCTCGTCGTCTGGAATGATACAGCGCGTGGCCTCCGTGGCGCTTTGGTCGCGACGGACGGCAGCATCGTTGACACCGGCATCGCGCTCACGCCGGCGGGTTATCACCCAGGCCATACCTCGCTCTACGACGGAACCAACTTCCTCGTCGCATGGGCGTATTCGAGCTCGTCGACCGGCTACGTCATGGCCAGTCGGGTATCGCGAGCAGGCGTTCCGCTTGACACGCCGGGCGTGTACGTGAGTGGACCGCTTCCAGCCAACACCGAAAACCCTGCGGTTGCCTTTGATGGTAACAGGTATCTTGTGACGTGGGATCATGACCTCTACGGCTGTCCCAACATCTATGGTGCCAGATTGACTCGCCAGATGGGCATGCTCGATACCACGGGCATCAGCATCAGCCGCAGCCGGGGAGCGGCCAATGTGCAGTACGATCCTTCGACCGCTTTCGATGGCTCCAATTTCCTCGTCGCGTGGGTCGACAATCGGAACATGGCCGGAGCGATCTACGCAGCAAGGGTCTCGCTTGGCGGAGCCAACCTCGACCCGGCAGGCATCCCGGTCTGCACTCTCGCATCTAACCGCGGCTACCCCTCGGTCGCCTTTGACGGCACCGGTTACCTCGTGACATGGGCCGATGGCAGGCGAAACGACAGTGCCGACATCTACGCGGCCAGGGTCACTAGGGGTGGAAGCGTGCTTGACCCGCAGGGCATTCCGCTCGTGGTCGGCGGCGACGCCCACACATTCCCCACGGCCGCCTTCAACGGCACGAATTACCTCGTGGTTTGGGATGACGTTAGTGATTCGGGCATGTGCTCTATCCGCTGCGCTCGGGTTAGCCCGACCGGACAGGTCCTCGACCCCGGCGACACGTTGTGCGCTGCTTGGAGTGCATGGACGCCGGTCGTCGCCGCAAATGGCGCGGACTGGTTGGTAGCCTGGCATGACTGGCGGAGTGGAATGAACCCTGGCGTCTACGGTGCGAGGGTTGCCTCTGCCGGCCAGGTGCTGGACCCCGGCGGCTTTGCCATCGGAGCTGCCGACGAAGGTGAGGGCTGCGCCAGTCTCGCTTCAGACGGCACGAACTACCTCGCCGTGTGGGAGAGGGCCGACGGGTACATGCTGGACGTTCGAGGCGCACGCATCAGCACAGCCGGGGTGCTGCTGGATAGCTTCATGGTGCAGCCCGCGGTCGATTCGTACTCAACGCCCCCGATTGTCCGGTTTGACGGCACGAACTACGGACTTGTCTGGGCCGACTCCTCATGGGGCACGAGCTGGGGAATCTGTGGAGCACGAATCAGACCTTCGGGCGAAGTAATCGATGTCACACCACTGGTATCGTCGATCGAGTGGCGCATGTACTACCCGATGGTCAGCATGGCCCTTGGCGCTGGAAACCAAGCGCTCTGCGCGTATCCATGCTGGACTGATGAGTACCAGAGCCGGACGTACAACACGACCCGGATTTGGGGCAGAATCGGTGCGCTGGCCGGGGTCCAGGAGAATACAGGCAAACTCCTCTCGGGTTCAGGCGGCGGCACGATCGTGCGCGGCGTGCTGTTTCTGCCGGCAGCCACAAACCCCAAGCTCCAAGCCGCAAGCCTACTCGACATCAGCGGCAGAAAGGTAATGAACCTGAGGCACGGGGCGAATGACGTCAGCCGTCTGAGCCCCGGCGTGTACTTTGTGAGGGTGACTTCTCCGAACAGCAAGGTCTCCTGCCAGAGGCTGGTGCTGGTGAAGTAGGCACCTTCCAGTAGTCCGGGCGTAGGCGACGGAGACAAGACAAGAGATTCCTGTCGCGCGGACCGCGTCTCCCCTACGTTCGGCTCACGGCTGACGGGTAGCGGCGGCCGAGTTAGCGGGATAGCAGCGAAGAGTTAGGAGTTCCCGGCT
>CAZSUX010000350.1:0-2839 GCA_964610135.1 uncultured bacterium
ACGGGTTCGGACCGGGATACTCCGGTCGGATGCTTGAGGCGTGGAGCGTCGCCATCGTGAGCAACATCAGGCTCGCCTACGCACGCGAACTGGCCGCGCCACTCGATTACCTGCGTGGCCGCGTCGGCCTCCTGCACGAGGGCAGACAGCCCGAGCCGGTCCTGCCGGCCGAGGCGAAGGGTCTGCTTGACCTGTTGCGCGCGCGCCGGCGCCGCGAGGCGGCCGAGACGGTGCTCGCGCTGGCTCGGACCGGCCGTCAGGTGGAACGGGTAGTTGAGGATGTTGTGCTTCCGGCGATGAGGTACATCGGTTTCCTGTGGGAGACCGGCCGCGTCTCGGTGGCCGACGAACACGCCGCGACCGACATCTGCCGGTATGTATTGTACCGGCTGTTCGACAGCGTCGAGGCCGGCAAGCCGGTAGGTCTGAAGGCGCTGGCCTCGTGCGCGCCGGGCGACGAGCACGAGCTCGGAGTCGAGATAGTCGGCGAATACCTGCAACTCAAGGGCTGGGAGGTTTTCGTCGTCGGCAGGTCAGCCCCGCCGGAGGACATACTGAAGGCGCTGGCCGAGTTCCGTCCGCACGTCGCGTTCTTCTCGGCAACGCTGGTCGCCAATCTGCCGGCGGCGCGCGTGCTGGTCACGGAAGCGCGGAAGGCGCTGCCCGGGCTCGGGATCGTTCTGGGCGGCGCAGCCGCGGTTGCGGCGGCCGACGTCCTGACCGGACCAGGGGTCGTTGTAGCCGCACACTTCTCCGAGGCGGCGTCGTTGGGACTGAAGCTGGCAGGCAATAGTGCGCAGGCATAGCGCGGTCCGGATGCTCCTGCACGACCGGTCGACTACGGCCGGCGCGGTGCTGGGCGTGGTTGCCATCGTCTTCCTGGTCGGGCAGCAACTGGCGGTTATGTTCGGGCTGTTGACTTTGATGTCCGCGCTGGTGGACAACAGCGGCGCCGACCTCTGGATACTCTCACAGAACAGCAACAATACGAGCACGGCTGGCGATCTGCCCAGCCGCTATGTGGACCGGCTGGCCGGACTCGGAGCCATTGAATGGGCCCAGCCAGTCATCTACGGCGCGGCCCAGCTCAGGCTTCGGAGCGGCAAGTTCCAGTCGGTCCAGATAGTTGGCGTGACCCGGCCCGCGCTGTCGGGCGGACCGTGGCGAATGGCCCAAGGCGGCAACGACGTGCTGCTTGAATACGACGGCGTGACCGTGGACAAGCTCGACCTGGCGGATCTGGGCAATCCTCAAATCGGGCAGGTGGTCGAGGTGAACGGCAAGCGCATCCGGATTGCCGGCTACACCGAAGGGTCGCGGGCGTTCGGGCCGGCAGTGGTGTTCGTCAACTCGACCAAGGCGCGGGAAATAACCGGGATCCCGGCAGACCGCTGCACCAATATCCTTGTCAAGCTTAAGCCGGAGGTCGACGTCCGGCGGGCGCAGGCGGAAATCGGCGAGCTGCTGCCGAAGACCACGGTGCTGACCGCTTCCGAGCTCGCCGGCAACATCCGCGTATACAATCTCACCAACACCGGTATCGGTTCGAGCTTTGGGTTTTCGACGCTCATCGGCATACTCGTGGGCGTGGTCATCATCACTTTGACGATGTATACCAACGTACTCAACCGCCAGCGCGACTTCGCGGTGCTGCGGGCCCTGGGTGCGCGCCAGCGCGACGTGTTCGCGATCATCCTCTTCCAGGCGCTGACCATCGGCTGCATCGGCCTGCTCATCGGTTTCTTCCTGCTGGCCGGGTTCCTGTTCGGGGTCAAGGGCTCGCGGCTGCCGGCAAACCTGCCCCTGTGGCTGCCGCCGGCCCACGCCCTATTCACCTTCCTTTTGTGTTTCCTCGGGTCGGCGCTGGCCTTGCGCCGCGCGCTCAAGATAGAGCCGGCGTCGGCATTCAGGTAGCAGTGAACACCGTTCTGGAGAGTCCGAAGTTCAGTGCCCAAAGTCAAGGCTTGCCCGGAACGCCCGTGCTGAGGCTGGAGGAAGTCACGCGTGATTTCTCGGATGGCCGGGTCGTGCGGCGCGTGCTCAAGGAGACGACGCTCGACATCCTGCCGGGCGAGATGACCGTGCTGGCCGGCCCATCGGGCAGCGGCAAGACCACCTTGCTGACGATCATGGGCCTGGTTCTGAAACCATCCGCAGGCAGAGTCATCGTCGGTGGGGAGGACGTGACCGGTTTCTCCGAGGACCGGCTGGCCAGCCTGCGCCAGCAGCGCTTCGGTTTTGTGTTCCAGCAGGCGGCCCTCATCCCGGCGCTCGACGTACTCGACAACGTGCTGGTCGGCACCGCGATACAGGGCGGACGCGTCCTACCCCGTACCCGTGAGAAAGCTCTCGGACTGCTGGCCGGGCTCGGGTTGAAGGACTACGTTTCGTCGCGGCCGCAGCAGCTATCCACCGGCCAGCAGCAGAGGGCAGGCATCGCGCGGGCCCTGGTCAGCGACCCCATCCTGCTGCTCTGCGACGAGCCGACGTCGGCGCTGGACGCCGAGAGCGGCCACATCGTGCTCGATACTCTGAAGAAGCTGTCGCGCGACCCGCGTCGCGGCGTCGTGCTTGTGACCCATGACCCGCGGGTGTTTCCGTACGCCGACCGGCTGCTGAAGATGGAAGACGGCGCCATTGTGTACGATACGAGGTCCGCAAACCAGATACCTGGCCCCGCAAACGCAAAGGACACGAAGCAGACGTGAGGACTCCCCGATGCACCCGCTTCGTGTCTTTGTGCCTTTGTGGCAGGTTCCTATTTCGGTTCTGGGATTCCGCAGGAGGCAACTGAAGTGGTGAAGAAGATACGCAGCGTTCTCGTTTGGATTGTTGTCAT
>CAZSUX010000351.1:0-2833 GCA_964610135.1 uncultured bacterium
CGAGCCTCGGTCTTGGAGACTTCCCAGTTGACGCCGGTCTTGGCCGGCCGGGATTCATCCTTGGAGGCCGCGAAGGACACCGTCTCGAACAGCTCGAACCAGGTCGCGAGCGGAAACTCCATGGTCACGCCTTCCGGCAGCTTCGGCACCTCCGGGAATTCGGACGGGTCGAGGCTGACGAGCGAGGCCTTCACCTGCCCGGCTTCTAGACTGAGACTGCGATCCTTGCTTGACAGGATGATCGACGGGGCGCTGATTTCGCGAACGATCTCGGCTAGTTTGCGGCCCAGCACGACGACCGTGCCGTCCTCGGACTGGCCTTCGAGCGTGAAGGTCCGTCGCACGTACGTATCGAGGTCGGTTCCGGCCAGCGCCAGCTTGCCGTTGTTCACGTCGAGCGTGATGTTGTTCAGATCCGGATAGGCTGACTTGCTCGGCAGCGCATTGGTTACGCCTGCGAGCAACTCTGCGAAAATGCCACGGTCGATCTCACAGCGCATCGTGTCTCCTTTGCCGGCAGGGCGTGTTGCTTGTTATACTTCTACCCGATTCCGCCCCGGAGTCAAGCTCAGTGTCGAAACGTCACTCGTGTTGAGCATGTGGCTCGCGTGGGACACGCCACCGATTGCCGATGGTCAGTCTTTGTCTTCCTTGAAGGCCGCTTCCGAGAACAGGCCCTGCTTGTCCTTGACCAACTGGCTGACCTTGAGCTCGGCTTCGGCCAGCTTCTCCTTGCATGCCCGGGCAAGGTGCACCCCGCGCTCAAAGAGGGCCAGCGACTTGTCGAGCGCCAGGTTCCCTGCCTCCAGTTGCTTGACGATGCCTTCCAGCTCAGCCAGAGCCTTCTCGAAATCCACCGGCTCACCCGGCTTCTCGTTCTTCGCCATAGTCTAGTTTCCTCCCGAATTCGACCTGCCGGTTCGTTCTACCCGGCAATCAATCGAACCATCCGACACCCTTACCGTGACCTCATCGCCGACATCGACCTGGCCGGTTCGGCTTACAATCGACCCATCCGGTTTGAGGCAGATTGAGTAGCCCCGGCCCAGACTTGCGAGCGGGCTCAGGGCGTCGAGCCTTGCTCCGGCCTGCCCCAGCCGAACGTTCTCCCGGGACAGGAGCGCCAAGGCCGGCTTCTCCAACCGTGTCGCCAGGACCCCGAGCGCAACCTTCTGCCGCAGAACTCGCGCCACCGGGCTCTGCCGGTTCAGTCCCAGTTCCAGCGCGGCCAGCGTGGAGACCGTCCCTCGCAAAGCAGTGCGGGCATACCCTTCGGCCGTGCTTGCGAGACGTTCGACCTTGTGGTCCAGTTCGGCCAGGTGTGCCGCCATAAGCTGGAACACCCGGTGTCGGACCAATTCCTCGACTGCCTGCTGCTTCTCGAACAGCACCTGCTCGGTCGCCTCAAGCATCTGCGCTGCCAAGTCCCCGAGCCGGGTCTCGATCTCCTCCCAGGTCGCGGCCACGAGTTGTGCCGCGGCGGTAGGCGTCGCCGCCCGGGCATCGGCCACGAAATCGGCAATGGTGAAATCCGTCTCGTGACCGACGCCGGATATCACCGGCACGCGCGAGGCTACGATCGCCCGCGCCACTACCTCTTCATTGAACGGCCAGAGGTCCTCGATCGAGCCACCTCCCCGACCGACGATAATCACGTCCATGTCCGGCCGGGCGCACAGCGTGGCGACGCCTTGCGCGATCTGCTCGGCCGCCCCCTCTCCCTGAACCTGCGCCGGAAACAGCACGACCTTCACCTGCGCCTTGTGCAGGCGCAACGTCCTCAGCATGTCATGGATTGCCGCTCCGGACGGCGAAGTGACGATGCCGACCGTGCGCGGTAGCGGGGGGAGCGGCCGCTTCCGCTCGGGTGCGAACAGGCCCTCCTTCTCGAGCCTCCGCTTGAGCTGCTCAAACGCCTTCTGCAGAGCTCCCAGTCCCTTGGGCTCAATCGTGTCGAGGATAACCTGGTACTTGCCATTTGGCTGGTATACCTCAAGCCGACCGTGCCCCACTACCAGCATTCCGTCCTCGAGTACGAACTTGAGCCGCTGCGCCGAGTGCCGGAAGCAGACCGCCTGCAACTGCGAGCCTTCGTCTTTCAAGGCGAAGTAGAGGTGGCCGGACGGATAGGCCTTGAAGTTGGATACCTCGCCTTCGATCCAGACATCGGAGAAGTACTGCCCCAGCATGCCCGCAACCAGGGCATTGACCTGGGATACGGTCAGGATCTTGCGCGCGGCTGCAGCTTCCATCGCGATGGTTAGCGGTTAAGAGTTAGCTGTTAGGAGAACCACCCGGAGCGGCTCCTCACTGCTAACTGCTACCTCCTTACTCTTAACTCCTTTGGTACTCGTAGAACCCTCTACCCGTCTTGCGGCCCAGGTACCCGGCCGCGACCATCCGCTTCAGCAAAGGGCAGGGCCGATACTTGGAGTCACCAAGGTCGGCATGGAGCACGTTCATGATGGCCAGACAGACATCCAGGCCGATCAGGTCGGCCAGCGCCAGCGGGCCGATGGGATGGTTCATGCCCAGCTTCATCACGGTATCGATCGCTTCCTTGTCGGCGACACCGGTCTCGAGGCAGAATACCGCCTCATTGATCATGGGCAGCAGGACGCGGTTGGAAACGAACCCGGGAGAATCGTTGACCACAACCGGAGTCTTGCCCAGCTCTTTGGACAGAGCCACGACCGCGTCGGTGACTTCAGGACTGGTCCCGAGCCCGCGCACCACCTCGACCAGTTGCATTACCGGCACCGGGTTCATGAAATGCATACCTATAACCTTGCCCGGCCGCTTCGTCGCCGCGGCGATTGCCGTCACGGAGATG
>CAZSUX010000352.1:0-2827 GCA_964610135.1 uncultured bacterium
AGGACTGCAACTGCTGGTCGACCTTCGCATTGGCGACCATGTCCACGTTTGGCTGCACCTTCACCAGCCCGTAGACGAACTCCCGGATGTCGCTGCCGACGTGGTCCTGCGACGCGAGGTCGTTTGAGTTGTACACGGGCATAAGTGCGTAGACCTTCTTGCCGGTAACAGAAGGCCCGACCGGCGCAAACTCCCGGTTCAGATCCTCGAGCACCAGCTGGGTCAGGTCCAGTCCGCTCTCCGAGTAGACGATCCCGGACTTGGACGCGTCCAAGATGAGCGCGAATCCCTCGTCCGCCGAAAGCTTGGCGACCGCCGAGTCGATCTTCGCCACAATCGGCGCGATCAGCTCCTTGTACCGCTGGTCGATGAGACCGCCTTTGCCATAGACCTCGGCAACGTAGCCATCATAGCGCCGCTTCCGCTGGTCGACCTCCGCGTTCTTCGCGCGCTTCCCTTCTTCCGAGAGCGTGAGTTGCTGGGATTCGTACTCCGCCTTTGACTGCTCGTAGTCGCCCTTCAGAGACTCGGCCTTCGCCTCGAAGCTCAGGCGCACCGTGTCCATTTCCTGCTTCGCCTCGGCCGCGGCCTCGTACTTGGCAATAACCTGGTCGTAGTCGACATAGCCGACTCGAAACTCCTTGGCCGCGAAAAGCGTTCCCGCGGTCGCAAGGACGAGGATGATTGCCAGCCGGAATGTCCTCACAAGAATCCTCCTGGGTTCAGGTTGTCATTGGTGGTATTGTCTTCACTCACCGGATTAGCAGCTTAGGCCATGACGCCCGATTGTCAACACGGACTGCCGGTCAGGATCGAGCCTTCCTGCCCGATGCGGAAGCTGACCAGCGCCCTCGGGGCCGGCCGCGCGGTTCCGGTCACCTTCAACCGCAGATAGTTGTCGGTCAAGGCGGTGCGAGCCGTCTCGACAACCGCCGGCCGAACGGTCCCTACGAACCGCGCCTGGTATTCCTGCCGGCATTGGTCGGAGAAGGCCCGCAGCTCAACGACCCGCTCGCGCACGACCGGCGAGGACACCGGCTCACCCCGACACGCCTGCTCGGTTCCGGGACGCGCCGAGAATGGAAAGACGTGCAGATAGCCGACCGGCGTCTCAGCTAGGAATTCGCGGGTGCGCACAAACGACTCGCCGCTCTCGCCGGGAAACCCGACTATCACGTCAGCCCCGATGTTCGCGTCGGGCCTGACCTTGAGGATCCGCCCGACCAGCCGACCGAAATCGGCCGCCCGGTACGGCCGGTTCATCCGGGCGAGCACGGCATCGTCCCCGGACTGCAACGGAATGTGGAAGTGCGGGCAGACACGATTGTCGGCAATCACAGCGATGAGGGCATCATCGAACGTATCCGGCTCGACCGATGCCAACCGGATGCGCGCAGCGTGGCACATCTCGAGCAGATTTTCCAGCAGGCCGGCAAGGGTTGTTCCGCCGTCCCGGTAGGTGCCGAGGTTGAGGCCGGTCAGCACCACCTCCCGGAACCCCGCCGCCAGCAGCCGCTCAGACTGCTCGCGGACCCTGGACGCCGGCACCGAGCGCGATTCGCCTCGCAGCATGGAGACAACGCAGTACGAACAGCGCCGGTCGCATCCGTCCTGTACCTTGAGTATCGCCCGGCTTCGAACCGGCGTCGGGTCGATGCCTGAAATCTCAGCCTGCTTCCTATCGTTGTTCCACACTTCGGTGACTCCGGCGATTTGCCGAACCCGATCCGCCAAGCGCTCCGCCATGCAGCCGAGCACGACCACTCGCGGCCCCCTTGCGGCCCGGCCCGCGCGACGAATCAACTGAGTGGAACTCCGGTCGGCCTGACCGGTCACCGTGCAGGTATTAACGTAGACCGTGTCGGCTTCATCAGGCGATTCGACAACGGCGACGCCCTGAAGCGCCAGTCGGTGCCTCAGGGCGTCACTCTCTGATTGATTCAGCCGGCAGCCGGCAGTCAGTATCGCCGCGGTGGGCTGCTTCACGCTCAGGTCCGACTCGTCCGACAAGTCGGACCGATCCGACTCTCTCTAGCCTTCCAGGTCGCGCTCTTCCTCGAACTCGCGGAGATGGTCCTCAAGCGTGAACTTGTCGTTCAGGTCCTCCTCGCGCCAACGCTCGCGGCCGCGTTCACGGTCGTGGTCGCGCCCGCGCTCCGGGCGCTCCTGCATCTCTTCGATCGGCGGTTCGGCCTCGGGGTTCAGGGCCCGCTCGCTCAGCGCAATCCGGCGATGCTCAAGATCGATGTGGATGACCCTCAGTTCCAGTTCTTCGCCGATCTGGTACTTCTCCTTCGCCTTCTTGCCGCCGCGCGCCAGCTGGCTCAGGGGCACGAACCCTTCGATGTCATAGTTGAGGGCAACCACGACGCCCGGCTTGGGCAGGTCGACGATCCGCGACTTGACCACGTCGCCTTCCTTCAGCTCCTTGCTGATGGAATAGAACGGGTCTTCCAGTGTCTGCTTCAGCCCGAGCGTTATCCTGCGGTTCTCGCGGTCGACGCCGAGGATGATGGTGTCGACCCGCTGGCCCTTCTTCAGCTCCTCACGCGGATGCTTGATGCGCTTGGTCCAGGAGATGTCGGCGTTGTGAATCAGGCCCTCGATGCCTTCCTCGATTTCGACGAAGGCCCCGAACTCCTTCAGCGCCCGCACCTTCCCCTCGACCCGCTGCCCGACGTGGTACTTCTCCTCGACCAGCGACCACGGATCGGGAAGCGTCTGCTTCAGGCCCAGCGATATCCGCCGGTTCTCCTTGTCGATGTTGAGAATGACGGTTTCGATTTCCTGGTCCATCGCGAGAATCTGCGAAGGATGGTGGATGGAC
>CAZSUX010000353.1:0-2826 GCA_964610135.1 uncultured bacterium
TCCGCCGAGAGGTCGCCCGACGCCGTGCCCAGCGCGAACGTGAACAGGATGGCAAGCCAGTAGAAGGTCTCACGTCGAGTCGTAACGATGGAGTGAACGGAGAGCGTCCGCTCCAGCGCGTACCAGACCGCGAACGTCACGATGAGTGCCAGAGAGAAGATCGCCGTGGTAGTCTGCAGCGGTACACCCAAGTGGTCGGTCAGGTTGTCCGTAATCAGCGTGCCCACAATGCTGATGAGGACGACCGACAACCAGTAAACCGACGGAACGTACTTCCGCGACCGGAACTGAAAGAAGAGGGCAACCACAAGCAGCGCGCCCATGACGAGCGACGTTCCGGTCAGCCCGAAGTTGAGCGTCGAGTTCAGGTAGTCAGCGGCCGTCTCGCCAACAGTTGTGCAAAGGACCTTGATGATCCAGAAGTAGATAGTTACTTCCGGGACTTTGTTCAACATCTGCTCAGTTCTTGATGTAACCATAGGGCTGGATTGTAGCGGCTGAGCATTAACCCAGCCTTAAGCGACCCTTACACGTGACGGTCGGCCACCGGCAGCGTGATCGTGAAAGTGGTGCCCGCGCCGACCTTGCTTTGGACTTCGACTTTGCCTGAGTGGAACTCGACGACCTTCTTGACCAGCGCCAGACCCAATCCGGTGCCGCCGGTTTCGGACGAGCGGTCGCGGTCCACCTGGAAGAACCGGTCCATGATCCGGGGCAGGGCCTCTTCGGGAATGCCGGCGCCCGTGTCCTCAACGCTGAGCAAGGCATGAGCACCCACCCGTACAAGTCCGACAGTCACCTTGCCTCCGGGACGATTGTACTTGTTCGCGTTCTCAATTAGGTTGGTGACCATTCGCTTGAGCAGAACAGCTTTGCCGGCAACACTCACCTCGTCAACCTGCTTGAGCGCCATCGTGATGCCGTTCCGACCGGCCTTTTCACTCGCTTCCTCGAACGCTTCGAGTACCACCTCGTCCAGCTCGGTCCTTTCCAGTTCGGGTGCCTGTTGTCTGTCCTCAATGCGTGCGAGCAGCAGCAGGTCATCAATCACGCGCTGCAGCTTGGCGACCTCCTCAAGGTTGCTCCTGAGCACCTCTTCGTATTCGGACCGGTCGCGTTCCTTGCGCAGCGTCACCTCAATCTCACCCCGGATTGCGGTCAGCGGGGTCTTCAGCTCGTGGGCCGCGTCACTGGAGAACTGCTTGACCCGTTCAAATGAGCGTTCGAGGCGGGCCAGCATGTCATTGAAGGTATCGACGAGTTCGGCGATTTCGTCTTTGCCGCGAGTCGGGGGGATGCGCAGCGACAAATCCTCGGCCGAGATCCTTCGCGCAGCGCCGACCACCCTCCGTACCGGAGCAAACGCCCGTCCCACAGACAGGTAGCCGAGTACCGCCAGTGCGACAAGCAGGACAGGGATGGCGATGAGTTGCGCCACGAGGAACCGGCCGAGTACGTCGTAGACTCCCTTGAGAGGAGTGGCGACCTGGATGGTGTACGCAATGCCCTGGTCATGGGCCGAGAAAGTGATGATCCGCAGTGGATGGCCCGACGCGCCCCGGCCGGTTTCGATGAGAGTCCTGTCGGCAGCGGCCAGCGCGTGGGATTCGGGCGAGAGGGGCAGCGATGCCGCACCCAGCGTGCCCGAGCGGGCAATGACGCCGGTCTGGTCAGACACCTGAATGTAGAGGACACCGGTGGCCGGTTGCTCTTCTGTCTCCTCGTCAATGACTTCCTGGATGGATTCGTCATGCGGTTCGAGCAGGTTCGCCCGCAGGTCCCGGCTTACCTCTATCAGGGCATCGTCCACCCCATGCCGTGCGCCGCGTGTTACGACGCCGTACAGAGCCGAGCCGAGAGCCAGGATGAGAAGACCCAGGCTGGCGACGTACCAGAAAGTAAGCCGTGCCCGGAGCGAATTAAGCGTCGTCGGCCTCCTTGAGCACGTATCCTACGCCGCGAACGGTGTGGATCAGTTTGCCCTCGAAGTCGCGGTCGATCTTCTGGCGCAGATGGTGAATGTAGACGTCGACGACGTTGGTCCGGGGGTCGAAGTTCATGTCCCAGACGTGCTCGGTTATCATTGTCTCGCTCAGTTCGCGCCCGGCGTTGCGCATCAGGTACTCGAGCAGTGCGTACTCCTTGCCGGTCAGCACGATGGCGTGCCCGCCCCGCGTGACTTTGCGGGTGGCCGGGTCCACTTCTAGGTCTGCTATCTTGAGCGTCGGCGTCTTGTACTTCTGGTTCCGGCGTAGCAGCGCCCGGATTCGCGCCAGCAGTTCTTCGAATGCGAACGGCTTGGTCAGGTAGTCATCGGCGCCGGCGTCGAGCCCGTGCACTCGGTCATCAAGCGTGTCCTTCGCGGTCAGCATGATAATGGGCGTGAGGATGCCGTTCTGGCGGATCTCCCGGCAGACCGTGATGCCGTCTTTGACCGGGAGCATTATGTCCAGGACAATCGCATCGTACTCATTGACCTGCGCCCAATGCGCGCCGGTCTCGCCGTCGGCAGCAACGTCAACCGCGTAGCGTTCCTCTCGGAGACCCTTCTGGAGGAATCTCGCGACCTTCCGGTCGTCCTCAACTACGAGGATTCTCATGCTTGGGCTCCGCCGCGCGGGCGCGGACAACTCGGGTGCACATCTGAATATAGGCAAACGGACCTCGGTCCGCAAGGCCAGCTACGCACATTAGCGGACTTTAATCCGGCATTAATCGGCAGGTCGTCGATGCCAGCCTACGCGACCCGCTTCTCTGGGAGGTCGCACGTACGGCCGCCGATGCGGAAGGTGTAGTCCGGGGCCTTGGTCGCGCCCGCGACCTTGA
>CAZSUX010000354.1:0-2812 GCA_964610135.1 uncultured bacterium
GATGGCCCGTATGTCGCTCCTCATCGGCCGGTTCCAGTTCATCCTGCGCGACTGGTTGGGAGTAATAAAGTAACGGTGCGCATCGGCCTCTTGCTGGTCACGGTCGTGGTCCTCGCCGCGGCCGCAGGTTCGGCTGTCCCGAAGTTCAGGTCGGACTGTTACGTCGCTCCAGCCCTCACGGGTGGGCTGGCATATGTCCCAACCGACTCCCGCGTCTACGACGACCTCGACTTGCTTAAGACATCCGGCCTCATCCGCTCAATGCCTTCAACGAGCAAACCATGGACGCGGGCAGAATTCGTACGTCTGTTGCACGAGGCCCGGGGAAAGTATTGGCGCGCCTATGGCCCGGCACAGCTTGCGGCACTGAAGCGTCTTGAGTTCGAGTTTGGCTCGGAGTTCGTGCAGCAAGCCCGCCGTCCCTCCGTTCGCATCCCGATTCCCGACCTCGATAGCGCCCAGGCCCGCTGCGACTTCTTCTCCCGCGCCGGTGCTTCTCTGGACACGCAGCACCTGTCGCTCGGTGCCGTCATCAACAACCGCCCAGGCACTGACTTCGCTTTCTACGAGCGGTTTGAGCTGACTGCCTACCATCCGAAGATCATCGAGGTCGACATTCGGCCCGATTCCTCCGGTGCTCACATTCCCGGCACGCGGGTCTTGCCGTGGCGCGACCTGGTCACGCTTGAGACCGAGCTTGCCTATCTCGCGTTCCGGCTCCCCTGGCTCCGCCTTGAGTTCGGCCGGGATGAGTTCGTATGGGGTCCGGGCTACACCGGTTCCGTGATGCTCGACGACACCGCGCCCGCGCTGGACCACATTCAGCTCTGTGCCAGCTACCGCAACTTCAAGTTCCTCACCTTCACCTCGCTGCTGTCCCGCTGGGGTGAGAGGCCGCGATGGCTCGCAGCCCAGCGGATCGAGCTATCGCTGTGGAACCGACTCACCCTCGGGGGCGTCCTGATGAGCGTAACATCCTGGGACGAACTCCAGCCGCGGCAGCTAGGCGGCCTCGTGAACCCGCTCATCCCCATCTACCTGACCGCTGCGAACACAAGCATGACCGACAACCTCCTCGTCGGCTGGGATGCGGTCTACTACCTACCGCGCACGAAGCTCTACGCCCAGCTCTTCCTCGACAACTACGAATTCAACACGCGCAAGATATCGCCGAACGCGACAGGCACACAGGTTGGCGTCTACTGGGCGCCGAATCTCCCCATGGAAGCGCGGCTCGAATATACCCGGGTCACGGCGTTCACTTACTACCACCGAGTTCACTACATCATGTACGAGAACTACCTGACCACGATGGGCCATCCCCTCGGCCCGGATGCCGACCAGATCTTCGCCACGGTAAGCACAACCCCGAACGGCTGGTTGAAGGTCAACATCGGGGCCGACTACACGCGCCGTGGCTACCATAACCGCGGCGACTACCTGCGCAAGAGCTTCAAGGACACGCTGGACTGGCCCTACCTGCGCCAGCACGACGAATTTCCGACCCGCGGTTGGGACACGATTCCAGACCCGGACACAGTGGCTGAGGAGGTAGACAAGACCCTACGGCTCAGCCCCGGACTTGAAATCAGACCCCTGCGTGACCTGTTCGTGTCCTTATCCGTCGGACTCTGGCGCAGCCAGAACTACCAGGGAGAAATCGGCAAGAACCAAGACGGTGTCGACTTCGCGCTCAAGGTTGAGTACCGATACTGATAACAGGGCCTAGGAATTAGGGACTGGGGGCTGGGGACGAACGAGAACCCGACCGACCAGAGCTTCGATGGCCTGAACTGACACCGCTCCGACTCGTACAACTCGCGGCGGCTTGAGCGTAACGTCCAGCACGGTGGACGGCACGTCCTGTCCACATAGCCCGGCATCCAGCGCTACGTCCGCCCTTTCGAGCAATGACCGGTCGAGGGCGTCGAATCGGCTCGTTGCCGGCTCGCCATGCTGGTTTGCACTCGTGCCGGCGATGGGCGCGCCAAGCTCTTCCAGCAGGTCACGCGCGACCGGATGCCCCACCATCCTGATGCCGACAGTCCGCCCGCCACCGGTCACGACCGATGGAACCTTGTCGGTGCTACGGAATACCATGGCCAGTGGGCCGGGCCAGAACCGGCTGATGAGCGGCTGCACCCATTCCGGTACCTCGGCCACGTATTCAAGCATCTGGACAGGCGAGGCGCAGTGTACCATCAGCGGCTGCGACAGCTCTCGGTTCTTCAGAGCGAACACGCGCCCGACTGCCGCGGCATTCCTGATGTCGGCGCCGACTCCATAGACAGTCTCGGTCGGGAAAACGGCGACGCCACCGCCACGCAGTATCCGTGCCGCCTGCCTGATTGACTCGGGTGAATACGAAGGCGGCTCCGCCTTCAGCACCGAGGACATCTGAGAGAATGACGAAGTCCGAATGACGAATGACGAACGACGCCGCCGATGAAAGGAACTCCGAATCTTGGTGCCTTTGTGTCTTTGTGGTTCATCTACCGGCCCTGTCAAGAAGGCAGGCCGGGCCCGATCGCGGTGATTCGGAACGGCTGGCCGTCCATCTCGATGCCGTCACCGGGCTTGCGGCCGAGCAGAAGCTGGGCAAACGGAGAAAGGTAGGAAATCACGCCCTGGTCAGTGTCCGCATCCCACGGGCCTAGAATCGTGTACTCCATCACGTTCCCTGCGCCGTTGTCCAACCGCACCCGACATCCAACCGAGACCTCTGAAGTATCCACGTCTGACGGGATGACAGGCCGTGCCCGCGCAATCTCGTCGCGCAACCGCTTGACCTTGGCCATCAGCCGCCCCTGTT
>CAZSUX010000355.1:0-2797 GCA_964610135.1 uncultured bacterium
GAGTTATGCACAGGTTACCCACCGGCTGTCGCTGTGAATCGGACTCGACATGCCCGGTTGGGCAATACGCCACTCCCCGTTCGTTGTCGTAAAGCGAGGCGCTTGCCGTCCGGCTCCGTCAACCGCGGCCGGCGGACCATTCGGCCCGCCGGCTCCATCACAGACCTGCTTGACCTGCAGCTCCATGGCCGTGATCAGCGGCGTCACTGCGGTGACGCTCTGCGGCATGGTCGGCCGCATCTCGTCCAGCGTCGCCTTGATTCGCTCGGTGTTGTACTCGACGTTCCACTTTGCGATTCGTTTGGTCGGGTCTATCATAGACCCTCCTTCCTCATTCGGACTTTGTCGGACTTCGGGTCTTCGGCTTCCGGAAGACTGGGGACAGTCCCGCCGAGCGCCTGCGTCAAACTCGGCGCGGTACAGCCCCGTTTTCCGCGCGTCCTCGCTCACTGATAGCCCTTGCACCCCCCTGCCTGTGAAAGAGAGCGCGGTTCTCCCGTGGGGTGGTCTGCCTTCAGGCTACCCGGAGGGTTGTCTTCTGAGAGCCGGTTGAAGGCACGATGAAGAATTCAATCTGGGGATTGTCGCGAGCTTGGATGAGACGACCGACGTCGGGTTCAGTATCAGGTCAAGGTTGAGGTTGAGGTCGCGGACCGAAGCGCGGTTCAGTACCGGGCACGAATGAGAATCCAGGTTGAGATGCAGATTAGTGTCCAGTCCAGGATCCGGTGACCGTTACAATGTCGGATGCAGTGAGAGCTACGATGCGAGAACCAGGTTCAAGTGCAGGTTGGGGTAGAGGTAGAGGCCAGAGACGGACGGCGGACAAGGCGGACGGCAAAATGCAGACGCGGCCGCGGCTTGCGACTACGGCTGGTGGTTGACAGCCGGGAATGCTGTATTACGATAGCAGTATGAGAATCGCGAGACCGGGACGGCCGGGTGGGAAGTGAGGCTGGCGTGGTCTGGATAGTCTACTGGCCGCTGCTCCTGGTGGCCGCGGCCGCGGTGGCGGCCGGGATAGCCATCCTCGTTCGCAAACTGCGGCACAAGGACGACAACCCGTTCATAGTCAAACGTTGAGCCTCTGGCCGACTTGACAGGCGGCCAGAATCAGGGTTAGAATTGCCGCGAAGCCCCGCACGCAGGGGCGAAAGGAGCGAGTGTGCAGAAGCTGTTTGTATTGGTAACGGTGGCCCTCCTCGCGCCGCTGGCGCTGGGCGTGACGCCGCGTTTTGCCGGCCCGGAGATGGTCGAAGACAACGGCACGCCGATTGACGTCGGCTACTACGGCGCGCCGGTGATGTTCGACTGGAACCAGGATGGGGCCAAGGATCTGGTCTGCGGCCAGTTCACTTCGGGCATGATACGGTTCTACCCCAACCTCGGCCCGGACACTGCCCCGGAATTCAACGGTTTCAGCTACCTGGAAGCCGACGGCGCCCGGATAACACTGCCTTCGGGCTGATGCATGGGTTCAAGTCCACAGGTTGTGGACTGGAATTCTGACGGTCAGATGGACATAATCTCCGGCGACCGCAACGGCTACTTCAACGTATTCATTGCCGGCGACTCGGACATGACCGGGTACAAGATGTTCAAGCTGATGGACTCGACAGTACTCGACGTCGGCTCCAACTCGCAACCCGCGGCTGTGGACTGGAACGGCGACGGCATGAAAGACCTAATGCTCGGCACCCAGGATGGCCTCATCCGTCTGTACCGGAACCAGGCCAGCGACTCCTGGCCGATGTTCCAGACGTACGACACGGTGTGCGCCGGTGGCACGCCGGGTGAGCCGATAAACCTCTACCGCAGCAACCCCTATGTGTTTGACCTCGACCGCGACGGCGTGCGCGATCTTATTTGCGGGGCGAACGACGGCTACATCCGGTTCTACCGCAACACCGGCTCAAACGAGGCGCCGGAACTCGCCGCCGCCGAGACCCTGAAGCTGCTGAGCGGCACACCGATTCTCGCCCCCGGGACCTACCACTACGGCTCGCGCTGCGGTTTCGGGTATTGGGACGCGGACACGCTGCCCGATTTCCTGCTCAGCGCCTATGACGGCACCGTGGCGCTCTACCGCGGCGCGTTGCTGACCGGGGTCGAGGAAGGGAAACCGGTCCCCGTGCGCCTCGCGCTCCGGGCGGAACCGAATCCGTTCACGACCCGCGCTGTGATCCACTGCGAGTCCGCCGCCGGCGCTGAACTGGTCGTCTGCGATGGTGTGGGCCGAGTGGTGCGACACCTGGGAGTCACAAGCGGCCGGAGCGAGCAGGCGTGGGACGGCCGGAACGACCTGGGGACTAGGGTGAACGGCGGTGTCTATTTCTGTCGTCTGACCGGCTCCGGGCAGACCGCATCCGCGCGCATCGTGCTCAGCCGCTAGTTCGTCCTCGATGCTCCAGCCCCGCCCGGGAGTCCGGGCGGGGCGCTTGTCGCGCCGGCACGCGAGTTTCCAGTGACCAGTCTGCAGTTGGCAGTGTCGGGAAGTGACCGGGTGTCTGTTGCTTGAGGTTCGTGGCTTGCGGCTGCCGGGCCAGGCCCGTGCCGGGAACGAAACGGGCGGGTTGCCCCGCCCGTTCAGTGAAATCAGACTGTATCTACCAGCGGTTGCCGGAAGAGCGGTCGCCGGAGCGTCCGCCACCGTAACCGCCGCGCGAACCACCTTCGGTGCGCTCGCGCGCAACGTTGATGGTGAGCGGGCGATTGTCCATCGAGTGGTTGGCAAGGGCTGCGATCGCGGCGGTGGCCGCTTCGGCGTTGCTCATCTCGACGAACGCAAATCCCCGGG
>CAZSUX010000356.1:0-2797 GCA_964610135.1 uncultured bacterium
ACCAGAAACTCGCGGGTGACACTCTGGGCGATGAGGTCGAGGAACGCAACGTCTCCCCGCCCCTGCTTCACCGCGGCTGCTGCCTGCTTCTCCAGGTACTTCAGACACTTCATCAGGTCCGCCGCGTCGGTCGCGGCCATCTGCTTCTCTCCCCGTTCGTGCAGGGTCGCAACCGAGAGCAGGGCGTCGCCCAGCATCTGCACCCGCGGGTCCGGCGAACGGAAGTCGAAAATCAGCCCGCTGGACCGAGTCCGCATCGTATCGCCGGCGTTGGCAAACGCCTGCCGCGCCTCGCTGTCCCTCAAGTCCGGCAGCCGGGTCCGGCGCACCCGGGAAACGGCTAGGCGTAGGTTGTGCAGCACCTCGCCGTACCGTATCTCGAAATCAAGATCCTGGCTCAACTCCGCCAGCCTCAACAGCGCGGCCCTGGCCCCGGCCCGAAAATGGGGACACGTATCCGGGCAGTCGATGGTCCGGCGCCGGCCACTGCCACAGCACTTCGAACAGATGGGCCGCGAGACCGAGCCGGACGAAGCCGTGTAGTCGTCTCCCGACCCCGGCTCCAAGGTCATCCCCGCGTCTGCAATGCACTGCCGGTTCGCCTTCCGGCCGCAGACAAAGCACACTTCACTCATCACCCAATCATACCCGCTGCGCCCCGCACGAGCAAGAACGGAGTCAGGCCAGTCGGATTGACAGAAGCACGGCCCGGCCTGGAATCATTGCGCCATGAGACCGTGGCGGTGGAGTATCGTCCTGCTGCTCGGGGTGGCGGTGGCCTTTGGCGGCAGGATATCGTTCCAGGAGCACGCAGCGGTGCAGGAGTCGCTGCCGCGGGCGCATCCGAGGATGCGGGCGATGGCGATTTGACAGAATGGGGTTTGAGCCTATGATTCTCGTATGAACAGAGTGGTCTTGTTGGTACTGGGTGTGGGATTGGCCGTGCCGGAGCTACTGAGCGCAGGCGTGGATACGGCGTGGGTGCGGCGGTACGACGGGCCGGCGCACGGGGATGATTGGGCGACGCGACTCGCGGTCGACTCCGCGGGAAACGTGTACGTCACGGGAGCAAGCATGACCGACACCGGCAGCAATACGCAGTACCTCGACTTCGTTACTATCAAGTACTACCCAGACGGTGACACGGCGTGGGTGCGCAGGGCAGATTTTGGAGGGAAGGACATTCCTTCTGGGTTGGGCGTTGATGCCCAAGGCAACGTCTACGTGACGGGCACCAACAACGACAGCCGGATGGTCACGGTCAAGTACAGCCCGAGCGGCAATCGCCTGTGGTACGAATTCTTCGGTTCGCAGGGCGGCGCGAGTGACCTGGTGCTCGATTCGCGGGGGTATGTCATCGTGTGCGGGAGTTCCTACCTTGCGTCGTCCGACGCAGCGACCGTGAAGTACCGTCCAACTGGCGACACGGCGTGGGTCAGGTTCTACGACCGGGCAGGGCTTGAGGACTACGCCCTGGCGGTAGCCTGTGGTCAGACAGATGATCCTGCCACGGCTGGCTACGACGCGGGAGCCACAACGCACTACGACTGCATCACCGTCAAGTACGACTCCTCGGGCAACAGGCTCTGGGCTGCAGGCTACGATGGTCCCAACCACGGCGACGACCGAATGTACGACATGGCCGTCGACGGTAACGGCAATGTCGTCGCAGTAGGCTTCGGCGACAATGGCTACGGAACTCCTCCGGACTACTTGAGCATCAAGTACGACTCCGTAGGCGAGACGCTTTGGTCCCGAAGGTACGATGGGCCAGCGCACGACTGGGACCAGGCGCGTGCGGTTGCTGTTGATGGCAGCGGCAGCGTGTTCGTGACTGGCTACAGCCATGGGCAGAGTACGAATGATGACTACGCGACAATCAAGTATGATTCGGCTGGAGCTCAATTGTGGGTGGCTCGCTACGACGGACCGGGACACGACTACGACCATGCGTACTCGCTCGCAGTAGACCGACAGGGGAACTCATACGTGACCGGCGGCGCGTGGGTCTCACAGGACGTCGGGGGGGACTGCGCGACCATCAAGTACAGCCCGGACGGCGAGTCACTCTGGTGCGCCCTATACGACGGGCCGAGCAACTGGTCGGACCGCGGCAGTGCCGTTGCCGTCGACGGCGAGGGAAACGTATACGTTGCCGGAGTCTCCAGCAATGGTCTCTTGCGGGACGGTGACATAGTGACCATCAACTACGTGCAGAACGGTGGGGTAGCAGAAGCGAGCCACGCGCCTGTCGCCCCTCGCTTCTCGCTGGTTGCCGAGCCGAGCGTGTTCAACTCCAGGACTACGGTACATTGTTCTGTTGGCAAGGCTGCTTCAGCGCGAGTTCTCGTTTTCGATGCTGAAGGGCGTCGCGTCAGGACTCTGGCGAGTGGCAGCGCCGATGCTGGCGTCCGCACGACGACTTGGGATGGCCGTGGCGACGATGGGACGCGCCTCCCGCCAGGGGTGTACTTGGTGGTCCTTGAGGTCGGGGAAATGAAGGCACAGACAAAGGTCGTGATGTCAGAGTAGTTAACAAACAACAGACTCTGCAGGGAGGAAGCAATGAAGGACAAGGAAAGAGTAGTGGCGACCGTGACGGTCGTTCTGCTGCTCGCAACTGGCATCTCGCTGGCTCAGGTTGCCGGGCCTGACGCGATGATGAAAGGCGTCAAGTTCACTCGGGCGTCGTCGCTGAAACCATACAACTCCAACGAAGCCTACCAGTCGCTGAAGCTGGCTCGCGCCGCGGGTGCGGAGTGGGTCACGATTGTGCCGGTCTACTGGATGAGCGACA
>CAZSUX010000357.1:0-2792 GCA_964610135.1 uncultured bacterium
TTGGCCTTGGGCAACTGCTTGTGCAGGTCGAGCATCCGTTCCACCAGTTCGACCATCTTGTCATGCCGCGCCTTGACGTCGCTCAGGAATATAGGAAGCGTTCTCTGTAGTCACAATCTGGAGAGGCACCCGATACTTCCCACTACTGCGCCTGACCTGCTGAACTCAGAAGTCGCTTGAGTTCGCTGCCTGTCATGAACGACTGCCCCTCAACGAGCAGCATCGGTGCAAGGCGCTTGTGCATCTTGTCGTCAGACACGAACAACATGCAGAATGGCGTGTAGAACAGGTATTGGAGGTCAATGAGATTGGTAGGTCGTGCTGGCAACAGGCCGGATCGCGTCGCCAGAATGAAGTAGACAATCGCCTTCAGGCAGTGCCCAGCGTACGGAGCCCAGTCTGTTACTGGGATGCCTACATGTGCGGACAGGGACGGCTCCAAGCGCCTGCGGCCGAGGGCCGGTACGTTCAGTTGGTCTAGCAGCAACTCAACCCACATTTCGGCGAGCGCCCGGTCACCGAGCAGCCGTCTCGCCTCGCGAATGAGGTCCCCGTCCGTCTTCACTCTCGGAGTGATGACCCGGTGCCGAAGAAGCAACTCGTCCCATCGTCGGACGTCGAGAGTCCTCGCGGCAGCACGCCATCTCGTGGCGAATTCGCCTTCGGAGTCTGTGAACTCGCCGTCTTTCCAGCGGAGCAGCATGCTACTGAACTGTGTGTTGTCCACGTAGATGCCGTATCCGTCGCCATCCGGTACATAGGTGGCATTGTCCGGGACGAACTTCCCGATCTCGCCCCGATACCTACCGTCGAGCGAATTGAGGCAAAGCGTAGCGAAGTCCATGTTCGGCCATCCATGAGACCAACTGAGCCGCTTGGCTAGCGCTTGGACCACTGCGTGTGGCAGACGGCCATCCTCGTGCAGTTTAGACAAGTCAGCAATCACTTCCGTTACCAGAATGGGTGTGATGATAATCTGGCAATGTTGGCTCAAGAGCGATGCCTCTTGTAGTGACAGCCCCTCAAACGCAGACTTGTCCAGAATTGTCGTCCTTCCGTAGAGCTGAGCGATCGGGTGCTCCGACGAACTCATGTAGGTTGATTCACAAGCTGCCAGGGCCAATCGGAAAGGCAGCCCCGGACAGGCCCTGCTTGTTGTCCATGTCCCAGCCGAGCGCGGTGAAGAACGGATTGAGGAATTCGAGGCGGAGTTGCTCTTCTTTGTAGTCAGGGGACAGGAAGACCTTGCGGTCTCGGTCGAAGCGGTCAACCAGCCGTTTGACGGCGTCGGGCGCAGACGATCCCATGATTCAGAAGGATAAGCCCGAGGGACGTCAAGTCAAGGCGCGGGCCGACGACTTACGGCCTACGGGTTACGGCTTGCGGGTACGTGGGCGGCGAGGCTTCGTGGCAGGCCGATCGCGGGCAACGGGTGGTTCACCGAGTACGTCCGCGGGCGTCTTTCTGCCACGGTCGGTTCGGTCGAAGTCGGCGTCGAAGCTGACGAGGGTCAGGTCGTGCTTCTCGGCTGCGACGTACTGGTAGGCATCGTCGAAGTCGAGCTTGGATCGTTCCGTTACCGCCACTATGCGTTCGATGTCTTCCGGACCGAGACGCACAAGCACTACCGTCTGGTCGCTGATTGTGTCGCGCACGAACTTCAGCAGCAGGTCTCTCTTCGCGAGACGAAGGAGAGAGATGCCAATGCTGTGGAGTGCGAAGTCAGTCAGGCAGTACTGCGCGGGCGGAATCTGGTCCAGGAAGCGACCGACTTCCTCTGACCGCTCCTGGTCAAGCAGCCGCTCCAGCCATACGTTCGTGTCAACAAGAAACACAGTCAGTCGCCCCGCCACTCGATGGACTTCTTCTGAAGCTCAAGCGATGTGTACTTGTCGCGGAACTCGCGGAGTCCACCGGCCCAATCTTGCCGCAGCTTCCGGCGCGGCCGAGGAATCCGATTCTCCCTGAGGAATCTAGCGAAATCCCTGACCTCGATCTGCAACTCCTCAGGCAGCTCCTTCGTTGATTCGATTACTTCATCAAGCATCTTCACGTTTCACCTCGTGTCTGCCTGGTCAATATACCCCTTCTCGCCGTCGGGTCAAGAGTGCGGGCGTCTTCTGCGATGTTCACGGCCGGCTTCTTGGCCTCGGCAAAGAAGACGCGGCGGCCGCCGATGCGGAAGGTGTAGTCCGGGGCCTTGGTCGCGCCCGCTACCTTGATTGACTCCTCGTGGATTACGGGCTTGAAGACTTCGGTCAGGCCGGCCTTGTTGGAAACGTCCCAACCGAGCGACTCGAAGAAGGGGTTGAGGAACTCGGCGCGGAGTTGTTCTTCTTTGTAGTCAGGGGACAGGAAGGCCTTGCGGTCACGAGAGAACCGTTCTACAAGGTCAGCCACCGTTGCGGGAGATGAGACTCCCATAGCGGTCTAGGATATTCTGCCGCCGTGCCAAGTCAAGGTCTTCACCGAAGCGCGGCAAAGGACTTGCCCGGAGGGCTGACGGTTTCCGGCACGAGACCACCGGGGGAACTGAGCGTTCAGAGCCATTATTCTAGTTCCTGAACTTGCATTATAGTGGGAATCATGCCGGCGACCGGAATCAGTCTTAAGTCCTTCATTATCAAATCTCTATCCTCGATTTCTGCCGAACGGGCTCCTGTGCCTCCCAGGTGGCCTTTGCCGATGCAATGCGGGACGCATTGGAGCACGCAATGACCGGTGCATTGAGCCGAGCATTGAATCGAGCAATGACGTGAGCGTTTTCTGGCGCAATGCCCCGAGCAATGCCG
>CAZSUX010000358.1:0-2779 GCA_964610135.1 uncultured bacterium
GCGGTGCTTAACATTTGACCTATGACGAGTAGCAAGATGCGCAGCCTGGTCGTGGTCCTGACTGCGGCGTTGTGCCTGGCCGTGTCAGGCTGTCAGAAGAACATCAACCCGGACACGCCGCTGCCGCCCATTGGCGCAGCGTCGAGCAAGGTCGGAACCATCTGCCGGTTCAAGGTCACGGCGAGTGACCCGGATTTCCATCGCGTAGCGGTGCGGGTCGATTGGGATGACGGCGACACGTCGGACTGGAGCGAGTTGTTCCGCTCCGGCGACACGATGACGCTGGAGCACACCTGGCCGGTGCCGGGTGACTTCAGGATATCAGCGCAGGCCAAAGACGAAAAGGACGCAGTCTCACTCTGGTCGAACTGGCACGTGGTTGCCATCGCGGACACCGTCAGTCTGCCGCCCGGAAGCCCGGGCGCGCCGGCCGGACCGGACAGCGGGTACATCGACTCAATCTACGAGTTCTCGACGCTGGCCGGTGACCCGAACGGCGACCGCATCCGGTTGCAGTTCGACTGGGGCGACGGCGACACGTCGGATTGGGGCGGCTTGGTTCCGGAGAGCACCTTGGTGACGATGTTGCACACGTGGCTGGTGGCCGGTGAGTACTCGGTGCGGGCTCGGGCGAAGGATGAGAAGGAGTTGGTTGGCGAATGGTCCAACGTACACATTCTTGTCGTCGTCGAAGACACGGTCAATCTGCCGCCGGGGATCCCGCTCGTGCCGGTCGGGCCGGACTCCGGACACGTTGACTCGGCGTATCAGTTCTCGACGGCGGGCGCAGACCCGAATGGCGATAGCATACTGCTCCAGTTCGACTGGGGCGACGGTGACACCTCGGACTGGAGCGCCCCGGTCGCAGAGAGCGCGGCGGTAAGCCTGGCTCATTCGTGGACTGTCGCCGGCGACTTCTCGATTCGGGCCAGGGCGAAGGATGTGAAAGACATGGCGTCGGACTGGTCCGGAGTCCACGTCCTAACGGTCGAAGACTCGCTCAAGTAGGGAAGAAGCAGCCCGACCACGCGTCGCGTGCCGCCGTCGTCCGCTGTTGACAATGCGCGTCCCCGCCGTATAATACAAACGCCCGTTTGAAACAAACGTATGACTACGGGCGTCGAATCTGACGAAAGGTGCTGACATGAAGACCGGACACCCGGCAGCGAAGCAGCGGCTCTTCGATGCCGCGGTTTCGCTGTTCGCAAGCCGGGGCTACGCGGCGGTCGGCGTGCGTGAGATTGCCGCGGCGGCAAATGCCAACCTCTCCACGATTTCCTACTACTATGGCGGCAAGGCCGGGCTGCTGTCGGCGATCATCGACGAGGCCTATGCTCGGTACCGGAAGATGCTGGCCGAGACCGGCGACGAGTCAACGCCGGCAGAGACGCACGTGAGCAACATGGTGCGCGGTATCGTCCGGTTCTTCCGCGAGAATACTGAGCTAGGATTGGTGGCGTTCGACTCCTTTCCACCGGTCGACAATCCCGAGACGATGGCGGTGCGGCTGAAGTGGTCGCAGGAAATCGGCGGTCTCCTGACCGGTTTCGGTCGGAAACTCGGCCTGGATGTGGGCGACCCAATACAGATGGGCGTGGTCCTGAAGTCGCTGCCGGTTACCGTGAAGACGTTCTTCGAGGGCATCTACTCGCTGGAGCGGAGTGGTGCAAAGGACCAGATGGGTCCGCTGCCGCGGTTCGACGACGAGTTCTTCGAGCACTATGCGGAGCACCTGACCGCGCTGTTCATGTACGGCGTTACCGGGATGACGAAGGTGAGCCGGCGGCGGAAGGGCGGATCGGGGCGCCGGAACCGGAAGCGATGAGAGGATCTGACATCCCGCGCGCCGCGGCACCGGTCGGTCTGGCAATCCTCGTCGTCGCATCCGCCGGCGGATGGGCCGCCGTGCTCGACTTTGGCGGCCAGGCATCGGGCTGGCTTGGCGCGAGTTGGGATACGTCGTTCCTTGGTCAGGCCGGGCTGCGCTATCTGCCCGAGGCGCGGCTCTCCGTTCCGATATGCGGGCAGATTGCGGTTGACGCCGATGCTTCGGCCAATGGCCTGGCTTCCGTCAGCACCCGCTCGTTCGACAGCACCGATTTCGAGGCACGGGTGAAGCCATACCGCGCGACCGTGCGGGTATCGTCGCCTCGGTTCGAAGCACGAGCCGGCCTGCAGAAGATCAACTTCGGCTCGGCGATGCTCCTGCGGCCGTTGATGTGGTTCGACCGGGTGGACCCGCGCGATCCGCTGGCGCTAACCGACGGCGTCTATGGTCTACTTGCCCGATATTACTTCCAGAACAACACCAACGTTTGGGCGTGGGGGTTGCTTGGTAACAGCTCGCCCAAGGGCTGGGAGGTCTACGGGTCCGAACGCTGGAACCTGGAACCGGGCGCGCGTGTGCAGGTGCCGGTGCCGCGCGGCGAGGCGGCGGCATCATACCACCACCGGCGGTTCAGGTCGCGAACCATCACTCCCGAACCGGCAGTCTACGCGGTGAACGATGACCGGCTGGGAATCGACGGGAAGTGGGACATCGGTATCGGAGTCTTGCTTGAGGCGACTATGGGACGACAAGTCGATGAGGCGCGGTGGGACACTACGTGGCAGCGGATGGCGACGGTCGGGCTCGACTACACGTTCGGCATCGGTTCCGGCCTCGGCGTGACCGCCGAACACATGCTCGCGGGCGGTGCGGACGCGCCGTTCGGCCGCGGCACCGATGCGCAGTTCTCGGCCCTGGCGGTTTCCTTTCCGTTCGGGTTGCTGGACAACC
>CAZSUX010000359.1:0-2777 GCA_964610135.1 uncultured bacterium
TGGTTCGGCGAATCGCCGGTGCGCGGGCTGCCGGGCAGCACCGAGTCGCCCGCGCCGTCGATGATGGCGACGTTGTTGTAGAACGACCGCGAGCAGTAGGCCCGGTTCGCGACGGGATTGAAGGCCAGGTTGACCGGGAAGTACCCCATCGGCAGGGTGGCAATCACCCGGTCGCTATCGCCGTCAATCACCTTCACCCACAGGTCGCCGGAGCCGAGGGCGTAGACCTTGTTGTTCACGGTGTTGGCGCAGAGCGCGGGCACATTGTCGCCCATCGGTATCGTCGCGAGGACCGCGCTGGTCGCTCCGTCAACCACCGTCACGTCCTCGCTGGAGTAGTTCGAGCAGTAGACTTTGTTGCCCACCGGGTTGTAGCACGCGACATACGGACTGCCGTCGGTCGGCACGTTGGCGGTCACGGTGTTGGTCGCGCAGTCGATGACCGACAGCCGGTTATTGCCATTGTTGACTGTGTACACCCGGTCAGCCTGCGAGTTGTAGATTATTCCCTGCGGGTCCGCGCCGACGACTACCGAGTCGACGGCAGTCATGGTCGCGCAGTCGATGACGGTCACGTCGTTACCGTTCAGATTGGCGCAGTAGACCAGGCTGTCCCGGGCATCGTAGCACAGGGCTGCCGGGTAGCGCCCGACCGGTATGGACGCCACGACCGAGTCGGTGGCTCCGTCGAGCACGGAAACGGCGTTGTCGTACGACCCCGCGCAGTACACCCGGTCGCGCGCCGGGTCGTAGCAGAGCGCGTCCGGGTAGCGGTGGACCGCCACGCGCCTCAGGACGCGGTTCGAATCCGCGTCGATGACGGCGACATCGTCGTCGTAGAAATCCGCGGCATAGACCTTGCGGTCCTGCGGGTTGTAGCAGAGCGCGGTCGGGTTGTAGCCGACCCCGAGGTTCGCCAGCACGCTGTCGCCGCCGCCGTCGATGACGGTGACCGAGTTGCTCGAGTAGTTGGCGCAGTACACCTTGTTGACCTGCGGGTTGTAGAACAGCGCGCGCGGTTCCTCGCCGACAGGGAGGGTGGCTATGACGGTGTCCGGGCCGGCGTCAACTACCTGGAGGCTTGTGAAACTGCGGCCGGTCACGTACAGTTTGTCGTCGGTGCTATTGTAGCAGAGCGCCTGGGCCGGAATGCCGGCCGCGATGGTCGTCAGGACCGAGTCGGTCGCCCCGTCGATGACCGTGACGTTCCACGAGCGCATGTTGGCGCAGTACACCTTGTTGCCGACCGGGTTGTAGCACAGGGCGCTCGCGCTGTCGCCGACCGAGACGGTCGCAACTACCTCGCGCGTGGTCCCGTCGAAGACGGTCAGATTGCGGCTTGAGTAGTCGGCCGCGTACACCTTGTTATTCTGTGGGTTGTAGCACAGCGCCCGGATGCTGCGGCCTGCCGGGATGCGCGCGACTTTGTCCGCGGACGCGCCGTCGATTGCGACGACAGATCCGCCGTACTGGCCCGCGACGTAGATCGCGTTGTTGCTGGAATCATAGAGAATACGCCACGGGTCGATGACCCCGGAGAGCGAATCCGGCAGCCGGATGGTCGTTTCGATCACCTGGCCTGGGACGGCCGACAGCCAAAGACACGCGACAAACAGGACACAAGAGAATCTCATCAGCCCCTCCTACTTTGACACAATGACCTTACTGACGGCTGACCGCGCCCCGCCAGCCGCCCACCGTACGAAGTACACGCCCGGCGCGAGATGGCTGACGTCGTTGGACCCGGTCCGTAGCTGCATCACCTTCCGGCCCGCTGCGTCGACGAGGTCCGCTTGGTCTCCGGTCTTCGGTCCCCGGTCTTCTATCCTCAGTACCCCGCGGACGATTGTACCGGTCGGCTTGGGGCTTGGAGCTTGAGGTTTGAGACTTTCCTCGGCCCCGACGTTGCCGGTCGGGTTGCGCTTGTAGTAGATCTCGTCATTGCCATCGCGGTTGTCGTACCAGACTACGTGCAGCCCGGGGCCGGCAACCGCGATCGAAGGGTGCCGCGACTGCTTGTTGTCGCCGACCGAGAGCCCGGTGTCGCTGCCCCAGGTCGCGCCGCCGTCGGTGGAGCACTTGTAGTAGACCTCGCCACTGCCGTCACGCCAGTCGCACCAGACCACGTGGACGTTGGTGCCGGTGGCTGCTATTGAGGGAAAGTACGAGGCTTCGTTGTCCGGCGATGTAAGTCTCGTATCGCCGCCCGGACTGGCGGGCCAAGTGGCGCCGTTGTCGATCGAGCACTTGTAGTAGATTTCGTTCGTACCGCCGTCACGCGTGTCGGACCAGACCACGTGGACACTGCCGCCCGCGGCCGCGATCGAGGCCCACTGCGAGGCGGGGATGGAGGTCGTCAGTCGCACGTCGCTCTCCCAAGTCACGCCGCCGTCAGTCGAGCGCTTGTAGTAGATCTCCGCCGGGTAGGCGGTGCCGTTGCGTCCGTCATACCAGGCAATGTGGACGCTGGTCCCCGCCGCCGCTACCGCGGGCTGCCACGCGTAGTCCGCGGAGTCGCTCGTGAGCCGCACGACGCTGTCCCAGGTTGCGCCGCCATCGGTCGAGCGCGCGTAGTAGACCTCGAGTGGTTCGCCGGGGTTCACGCTCGGCAGTCCGTCCCAGACCACATAGACGGTATCGCCGGCCACCGCGGCCGATGGGCCGAACGCCAGACCGGTGGTCGAGAGCTTGACGTCGCTGCCCCAGGTTGCGCCGCCATCGGTCGAGCGTTTGTAGTAGACGTCATACCAGTCGACGTCGCGGTTGTCCTCCCAGAC
>CAZSUX010000360.1:0-905 GCA_964610135.1 uncultured bacterium
CCTAACTCCTCCATCCTCAATCCTCTATCCTCACTCTTCGCTTCGACCCCTCCTACGCCTCCCCCGTAGCTTGCCGCGCTGCTTTCCGAGCAACTTGCCAAGGAGCTTCCCGAGGAACGTATCGAGCTACTTGTTCGGCTATTTCGACCGCTACTTCGCCCGCTACTTGGCCAGGAACAAGGACAGCTCCTTGCCCGGTTCCTTGCTGAGTAACATGCCCCGTTCCATCCCAAGCTCAATCCTGAGTCCCAGCCCACATTCCTGTCCGAGTTCCTTCCCGAATCCCTCTGCAGGCAACTTCGCTGGCAACTTGCCGAGCTACTTGACGAGTAGCAAGGAAGGCTCCGGCGCACACCACGGCCGGACTCGGTGTCGCGCCCGAAATGCGTGACCGGACGAGCATGCCCGGCTGGCGCCGGTGCGGCTCGCATCCTGATTCCCCAGACCGCCGGCTGCGTCTAACTAACGAGGTAACATGCCACTACTGAATGGCCCGGTAAGAAAAAAGGCAACAGAACTACTGGCCAAGGTGGAGAGCCCGGTCAGATTGGTGCTGTTCATACAGGAGAACGATTGCCAGTTCTGCAAAGACGCCGTGGGGCTTGCGCAGGAACTGGACGGTCTGTCGGACAAGCTTTCAGTCGAGGTCTACGACCTGCAGAAAGACAGCACGAAGGCATCCGAGTACCACGTGGACAAGGTGCCTGCCTTTGTCGTCGCCGGCGAGAAGGACTACGGCATCCGCTACTACGGCGTGCCGGCCGGCTTCGAGTTCACGACGCTGCTTACGTCGATTGAACTGGTCGGGCGTCGAGACAGCGGACTCAAGCCTGAAACGAGGGCAAAGCTCTCCGGCCTCACTTCTACCCTCGACATGCAGATGTTCGTCACCCTGACCTGCCCGG
>CAZSUX010000360.1:915-1952 GCA_964610135.1 uncultured bacterium
AACCACAGGTAGCCACCGACCCCGAGTTGCAGCGCGTCGACCGCGTCGCCGAACGCTGCTAGTTGAACAAGCCCGACGACCTGACCTGCCCGGTCTGTCCAACCGGGGCAGTCACGGCCGCACGCCTCGCACTCGAAAGCGACCGGGTAACGCTCAGCGTCATCGATGCGACCGAGTTCCCGCAACTCGCGGGTCTCTACAATGTTACTGCCGTACCGAAAACCGTGGTCAACCGGGGCCACTCTTTCGAGGGAGCGCTGCCTGAGGACCGATTTGTGGACGAACTCCTCAAGGGCTCCTCGCCGCTGGTGATGCCGTGAAGTCCTCGCTGAAGCTGGGCCGGGTCTTCGGCATCCCGATCAGCCTCCACCTGACCTTCATTCTATTCGTCGCATTCCTGGGAATGGTCTACATGTTTCAGGGGGGAACCAAGGCTGCACTCACCGGCGTCAGCTTCATACTGGCGCTCTTCGTCTCGGTCACGCTCCACGAGCTCGGGCACAGTCTGGTCGCGCGCGGGTTCGGCGTGAAGGTACGCGGCATCGTCCTGCTGCCCATCGGCGGCGTTTCCCAGATGGAAGAGATGCCGGAGCAGCCGAACCAGGAGTTCCTGATTGCCGTGGCCGGTCCGGCAACGAGCGTCGTTCTGGGTCTGGCTCTGGGAGCGGCGAGCCTGCTGCTCTATGGGCCCGCGGCCACGTTCAAGACTACGGTAACCGGCGGCCTGTTCTTACCGAATCTCGCCCGAGTCAACCTGCTGCTCGCCATCTTCAACCTGCTGCCCGGTTTCCCGATGGACGGGGGACGGATATTCCGGGCCGTACTCGCCCGGGCCATGCCCTTTGACCGGGCCACTGCCATCGCCGCCTCGGTCGGTCGGGTCTTTGCCATCGGGCTCGGCCTTGTCGGCCTGTTCACGAACATCTGGCTGGTCTTCATCGCGGTCTTTATCTACTTCGGCGCGAGTTCCGAGGCCCTCCGGTACTGCTCGTTGGCCTCCTCGTTGTGCTGCACCCGGTGCGTCCGGAATGTGAGGA
>CAZSUX010000360.1:1962-2769 GCA_964610135.1 uncultured bacterium
TTCCGAAGCCAGCCAGGTACGCATCAAGACGGCGCTCCACGACGTGCCGGTCAGACGGGTCATGGCCACGAAGTTCGAGACCTTGAGCCCTGATGACCGGGTAAGCCGGGCCGTGGAGCACGCCTACAACGGGTTCCAGGAGGACTTCCCGGTCGTGGCGGATGACAAGCTGGTTGGGATCCTGATGAAACCGGACATCCTGGCCGCGCTCCACGAACACGGCCCCGGAGCCCTGGTCGGACGAATGATGCGGACCGAGTTCACGACCGTGACCGCGGACCAGACCCTCGAGCAAGTCTATGCCGCAATCCAGGCCTGCCGGTGTTCCTCTCTGCCCGTGCTTGACTCGGGCCGGATTGTCGGGCTGGTGACGCTCGAAGCTCTGGGCCGGTACCTTGTGTTTGCCGGGGCTGGCTCGGGCGCGAACCGGGCTTAGTCCCCAGAGTGTCCAATTCCCAGTTGCCAGTTTTCAGTAGAGGACGGGCCCCCAGCACTGGACACTGGCAAATGGTAACTGGTCACTCGCGCTGCGCAGCCTAGCTGCGCAGCGCTGCGTCCACTTTGGCTCGGGCGCGCGCCAAAGCCGGCTTGAACCCGATGACCCTGAGTCTGGTCTTTCCCTTAGCCGCGCTCTCTTGAACAACTCGACCGGCATCATGGAGCAGGCTGACGAGGTCCAGCCGTTGCTCCGGCACGGTGAACGTCCGTGTCACCATCCCTCTCTCAACCCGGCGCAGCAGCTCGGCCCTGAGTTCGTCGATTCCTTCTCCGGTCTGGCCGGAAACAAAGGCAGACCCGGCATAGCTC
>CAZSUX010000361.1:0-2766 GCA_964610135.1 uncultured bacterium
CGAAGACGCCGCCACAGGCACAGAGCTTACCTCGTCCCGGCCGGCTCGTCTCGCCGCGCGCGAGCGACTCCTCGATTTCGGCGAAGTGCCGGGCCATGGCGAGCGGGCCCGCGCTGGCGTTTATCCGGCCTTCGTACTTCCTGTTCAGGTCGGCCAGTGTCGACATCGCCTTACGGCGCTCGGCCGGAGTGAGCACCATGCTGTCGCCATAGCAGCGCGCCGAACCCATCTGTTCGGCCTCATTGGTGCTGAAGCTGGGAAGTTTGACGTCTTCCAGGAGCAGCCGGGCAATGTTCGGCAGGTCGTCAAGGTTGGTTCGGTTGACGGTGACGCGCACCGTCACCGGGAAACCGGCCTCTTTGAGCAGCCGAAGTCCCGCAAGCGCGCGGTCGAAGCTCTTCGGCGGGCGGCTCTGGTCGTGAATCTCAGCGCACGACCCGTCAATCGACACCTGGATCGAGTTGAGGCGCAGGCGGCGCTTGCCGACTGCGAAGGCCTTCAACGTATCCCGGGTGATGAGCGTGCCATTCGTGAGTATCTGGTAGCGCATCTTGTTGGCGATGACGCCGTCAATCAACTCAAAGAGGTCGGGGCGAGTGAATACCTCCCCGCCGGTAAGGCAGACCCGCTGCACTCCCAGTTTGCCCAACTCCTCAAACAGGGCGTGCCAGCGTGCGGCCGGCATGTCGTTCAAGGCAGCCATCTCGTTGGCGTAGAAGCAGTAACGGCACTTCAAGTTGCAGCGCCCGGTGATGCAGAGGTCCAAGTCCCGCGGAAAACGCGGCAACCCGGGCGGCGGCACCGTCAGGTCAGGGACGGACAGCGGTTCAGTGCTCATCGGGCGAAGGTATGACGAAGTTAGGGACAAGGGACTGAATGAACTGCTCCGCGTCCTTCATTGCCTGTTCGCGCGTCACGTCCGGATAGGCGGCTGCCAGGTGACCGGCAATCTCATCGAGAGTCCGGGGCGCGGACAACAGGGCCCAGATGCCGCGGCCGGATGGATTCAGCAGCACCGTGTCGTCCTTGTCCGGGTTGTAGAGCATTGCCCCGTCTTCGCCCTCGTCGACGCAGGAGACGACTTCGTTCGCTCGATAGGTTTTCTCACTCATCAGCGTACCCCCTTAAGCGGTATTTCCTGGCCGATGAAACCTTCTTCGGCCAGCTTGGTCAAAAGTCCACGAACGTCTTCAGCAACGGTGTCCGGCGCGTCCGGGAAGCGGCCGCGGACCGCGGCGGCAATCTGCCCGGTAGTACGCCGGCCATCTATCAGTTTCCAGATCAGAGCCCCGGTCTGATTCACGGCCATCGCACCGGCGGTATCCGGGTTCACCAGCAGCGTCCAGCCGTCGGTTCCCACTTCCTGCACTGCCGCAGGGTTGGGTATCGGTATTTCAGGAACAGGAATGCCGGATTGAATTCCCATATCCTGGTTTAGAAGGCAGTGCGGCCCTCGGCCGACCGGCCTCGGGACGGACGACGCCCGGCGTCTGGACACAGGCGCCAACCGACAATGGCAGGCTCCAAGATATCATGGAGTATACCAGAGGAACGTGTTCTGGACAAGGGAAATAGCTGCCTCAAAGTGAACCCTGCAGGAGCACACGGTGCCTCGCACAAGGGAAGGGCGAGCGGCGGATTCCCGCCCGCACCTCGCCGCCGAATCCCGCTGTGGTCAGACAGCCCGGCGACTCGATGGCCTTGCGCGGCACCTCCGGCGTGGCGAAACCGAGGTTAAGGCTGTCCACTGGTAGCTGCGAACTGGAAACTCGCAGATCAAAGCTGCGATCAAAGCTCATCGGAAAGCTCGTCTCAGAGTTCGCTGGAGAGCACCATAGAAAGCTCATTCGAAGGCCTGCTTCATCGCTTCTTCCATCGCTCATTTAAATGCTCATCACATCGCTTCACGCATCGCTCATCTCAAGGCTCGGCGCATCGCCTGCTACATCGCCTGGTGCAAAGCTCCTTTGAAGGCTCGCGACGAAGCTCTTCTGAAAGCTCCCTTCAAATCTGCTTCTTAGCCTCAACCTTAACCTTAGCCTATTCCTTCTCCGAAGGCAAGCCCCCAGGCGACCCCTATATGCGGACTTTCCGACGCGCGATAGACCTCAACCTGCAGACAATACAGGAGTTAGGCCTCCTGTCCCGCTCTCACTATCTCCTCGGTTCTTTTGTGCCTATCGCCCTGCCTTCTCCAAGACCCATTGCCCCATGCTGCAACCTGCCGACTGCAAGCGGGTACCTTGCACCGGAGGCGCGGCCGGCCCCGGCCAAGATTCGAAAGCGCGCGTTCGACATCGACGTGCCGGCCTGGCAGCCGCCGGTAGGCAGGTCACGCCTTCGCCTCACGACGGCCCGACAGTCAAGCCGTCTACCCGCCACGTTGACATCCGGCCTCGCCGTGGTAGCATCCCCGCGATGCAATCCGAACCCCGGCCCCGCCTTGACGCCGTAGGAATTGACATGTCCCCAAGAGCAATCGGTATTCAATTCCTCCTGCTCACAGAGGCAGGCTACTCCACCAGGAGTCCGGTCGGAAACCCCAGTTGCGTGACGCGGTCGTAGCATGACCGTGAACGTTCTGCGGTGCGGGCCAACGGGGTCGACTGAGCCGTCACGAGGGTATCAGTGAATCGGGAACTGAGAACGGCACTCACGGTCACAGTGGTCTTCCTCGCGTGTATAGCTGCCGGCCTGTGCGTGCCGATTCAGAGCGCGTGTCTCTCTGCGAGAGAGTGTCCACTCCCTCCAGTGACGCGCATTTGA
>CAZSUX010000362.1:0-2763 GCA_964610135.1 uncultured bacterium
GCGCGGTACAGTCCCCATTTCCCGGTCATGTCCGGCGCCGCGCTGCTCGACATCGGTGGCAGGCAGGTCATGGTCCTGAAGCCGGGCGCGAATGATGTGCGGGCTCTGTCGCCGGGGGTGTACTTCGTGAGGGGCGAGGGACGAGGGGCGGGGGACGCGGGGTCTATCCGGAAGGTCGTGGTGACGAGGTAGGGTTTCAAGTAGGCAGGATACAGTAGACAGTAGGCAGGCGGGACGGGCGAAAGCCCGCCCCGCGTTAGCGGCAGAGTAGCGAAGAACCTACGGCTTCGGCGCGGCGATTTTGAAGACGTCTGTCCGGATCCTGGCCAGGACCTTGGGGCCGCGAGAGCGCGGGTCAGCGGTTTGCCGCCGCCAGGACGTCGGCGATGCGGCGTTTGAGTGGGGGCAGGTCTTCATGCACCGTTTTCCAGACAATCGCCGCATCTACGCCGAAGTAGTCGTGCACGAGCACGTCCCTCATGCCGGCTATGTCCTTCCACGGTACGTCCGGGTACTTGTGCCGAACGGCGGCAGGAATCTGTTTGACTGCCTCGCCGATATTCTCCAGCGCCTTGGCCACGGCGAAAAGTGTCTTGCGGTCTCCGGTTAGCAGCTCAAGACTCACTCCCGCCATGAATTTCTCGACGTCCTCCGCCGCATCGATGATGTCCTGAAGCGACTGATGATAGTGGCGGCTCTTCACGCGTAGACTACCTCGCTGAGTATGGTCTGGCGATATGCGGGCTTGAGGGCGCTGGCCGGCACCAGGTCTACCTTTTCTCCAGTTAACTCGGTGAGGTGCCGTTTGAGGGCCACAATGGCGAGGATGGACGGCGTCTCGGAGTACTCGACCAGAATATCGACGTCGCTCCGCCCGCGCTGTTCTCCGCGGACGACCGAACCGAAGATTCCGATGCGTCTGACCTTGAAACGCCGACGCAGTTCGGGCAGATTACGACGCAGGGTGCGCTCGATCTCCTCACAAGGTTTCACGACATTGTTCTCAACAGAGAGAATATAGACCGCAGCCGAGGATGTCAAGCGTACCAAGGAAGCAGAGGTCGTGGTGGCGAGGTAGCGAGAAGAGGCTAAGGCTGAGGTTAAGGTAGAGACAGTAGAACAGGCTGAGGTCGAGGTTAAGGTAGAGGCGCAGAAGACGGAACGGGCGTAAGGGGCGGGCGGAAGCCCGCCCCTTACGCGGCGGAGCATCGGTAGACCTACGGCGTCGGGGCAGAGGCGTCGAAGACCTGCGTGCGGATTGCGGCCAGCACATTCGGATTCAGACCACGGGCGGCCCATTTGTCGAGCAAGACCTGGGCGCCCATCGCGAAGCTCTCGCCTGAAATGCCCTGTTGGCGCGAGAGCTTGTATAACTGCCGCGCGTAGTTGAGGTAGGGCACGTAGAAGATGGTATGCACGCCTGCGGCGTTGAGCGTCTGCCGGGCCTTCGTCTCCATCTCGCAGAGGCTCGCCACCGCCGCCTCGAAGCGCTTGAGCATGTCCGGTCGCAGGTCGTCCAGTATCGCCTTCACCTTGCCGGTCTCGGTCTTAATCTGCCAGTTCATCCGTCGCTGATTCGGGTCAGACATAGGAACTCCTTTCAGTTCATCGATCCTTCAGGCCTCGCCGCACCGGGCGCGCATGGCCCCTCACTAAGTTATATGGACACCGGAGCACGATTTGCTCAAGAATCTTCGTCCTCCGGCCCGGCCGGGCCACGCGGTCGCGGGCCTTCACTATGTTATACTCACCAGAAAGCCCTATTTGCTAAAGAACCTTCGTCCTCTTCGAGTCCTTCTTCGTAACTTGTTGTTTCACAGGACGTTATCAAAACCGTCTGGCTGCAAGTGGCCGAAAGCGACTCCTCGCGAGTCACCTTGGGAACCGTCCCGGGAACGGTTCGGGGGGTGGTTCGGAAGGCCTTTCAGGATGCAATTTGCACGGCGATTCTGATGGGCACGGTTAGGGCCTTTTGCACGGCAACCTGCAGATGTACGTGCAGGGCGGTTCTTGCGGCGATTCACAGTCTGAGAAGGAGCGCGACCCGCAGAGGGATTGTCGCGGCGATACGCAGTCTGACTCAGACCGCCGCTTGCAGAGGGACTTCGGTGGTGACTTTCAGAGTGATACCTAGCGCGGCCTCGGAGGCCGCAACCAAACTTGACAAGCAGGCGATCCTATCGTCAGGTGGCCCGTTTGGTCTGACGTGTCGTATTCCAGAATCCTGCTAGCAGACACAGGCGCAGACGCGTGTCTGCGCGTCAAGACTACCTTGCGACGGGCTCAAAGACCCCTCGGGCGCCGGCTTGGGTCCCGGCCGAGACTGGTGGGCCATAAGTCATTATCTCGTAGAGCATTACGTGGCGAGAGCCGGACTCAATATTTCCCTTGCGCTGGGCGGAATCGTGTGTATAATCCCATTGACTTTCCGCGAGGGTTGACTACCGTACAATCGTAGGCAGGAACTCCCGCGTTGACTGTTCTTGTTCTTTGACAATTTGGAGAAGAGGCAGGCTGATATTCATCTCAAGCTACTAAGAGCGCATGGTGAATGCCTTGGCAGTTGGAGGCTATGAAGGGCGCAGTCAGCTGCGATAAGCGCCGGTGAGCTGCAAACAAGCTTTGACCCGGCGGTACCCGAATGGGAGAACCCGTACGGAGTCATGTCCGTACATCGCCGAGTGAATACATAGCTCGGCGAAGCCAACCCGGTGAAGTGAAACATCTCAGTAACCGGAGGAAAAGAAAGAAAACTCGATTCCC
>CAZSUX010000363.1:0-2754 GCA_964610135.1 uncultured bacterium
TCGAGCGTTTGTAGTAGACGTCATACCAGTCGACGTCGCGGTTGTCCTCCCAGACGACGTGCACCTTGGCCCCGACGACCGCCACCGATGGACACCACGAGCGGCGGTCGGCGTTCGTGAGCCGCTGGTCGTTGCCCCAGGTCATACCGCCGTCGGTCGAGCGCCTGTAATATATCTCGTCGTTGCCGTCACGGTTGTCGGTCCAGACGACATGGACGGTATCGCCGCCGGCTCCCACCGTCCAGGTGTTGCTGTTCTCCGCCGTCTTGGAAGAGGCCGGGTCGTCCGTCAGCCGCTGGTCCGGCTCCCAATGAGCCGACAGAGTCGACAGCAGACAACCAACCGCCAGCAGCACACAAGACAGCTTCATGCGCTGATCAAGGTCGCGCGGGAATAGCGCCTCCATTTGCCAGATTGTAACAGCCGCTCGGCAGGGGTCAAGCGGTCGAGCAGACCCAGAACCGGAAGGGATTCATACCACAAAGAGGTCTCCGGGCAGGAGTGCTCCTCGTACGCTTGGCGCTCTTGGCGTCCTTGGAGGTTTCATTCCGGTTGCCCGGAAAGTCGTGCCGAGGGGCGAATCCCACAGCCACTTGCGGCTATCTAAATAGATGGGAATATGAACATAGATAGATTTACCGAGAAGGCCCAGGAGGCGTTGGCCTCCGGCCAGGGAATTGCCACCCGGTTTCAACACAACGAGATAGACGCCGAGCACATCATGTTGGCACTGCTGGAGCAGTCCGAGGGGCTGGTTCCGCAACTGCTGAAGAAGGTCGGCGCCGACCCGGCCGTCATCCACCAGCAGGTCCAGGCCGCGCTTGGTGACCGCCCGCGCGTTTCCGGCGGCGACAGCCAGGTCTACACTTCGGCCCGGGCGCGGCAGGTGCTGGCCGAGGCCGAGAACCAGGCCAAGCGATTCAAGGACGAATACGTTTCCACCGAGCACCTCTTCCTTGCGATTCTCGGGCTGAAGGATGGCGACTGCGCGCGGGTCTTCAAGGCGTTCGGGATTGATGCCGGCAAGGTGCTTGCGGCCCTGAAGGACGTCCGCGGGTCCCAGCGCGTCACCGACCAGGCCGCCGAGGAACGCTACCAGCCGCTTGAGAAGTTCGGCCGCGACGTCACCCAGCTTGCCCGCGACGGCAAGCTCGACCCGGTCATCGGGCGCGACGACGAAATCCGGCGGGTGATGCAGGTGCTTTCGCGCCGGACCAAGAACAATCCAGTGATGATCGGCGAAGCGGGCGTGGGCAAGACCGCCATCGTCGAGGGGCTCGCCCAGCGCGTGATCAGGGGCGACGTGCCCGAGTCGCTCAAGGACCGGAAACTCGTTGCGCTCGACATGGGCGCGCTCATCGCCGGGGCCAAGTACCGCGGCGAGTTCGAGAACCGGCTGAAGGCGGTGCTCAAGGAAGTCGCCTCATCCGAAGGCCGCATCATCCTCTTCATCGACGAGCTCCACACCGTGGTCGGGGCAGGCAAAGCCGAAGGCGCGGTGGACGCGGGCAACATCCTCAAGCCGATGCTGGCGCGCGGGGAACTGCGCTGCATCGGCGCGACAACGCTCGATGAGTACCGTCAGTACATCGAGAAAGACAAGGCGCTCGAACGGAGGTTCCAGCCCGTCTACGTTGACCAGCCTACGGTCGAGGAGACTGTCTCGATTCTGCGGGGTCTGAAGGAGCGGTACGAGGTCCACCACGGCGTGCAGATAACCGACGCAGCGCTGGTCGCGGCCGCGACGATGTCCAACCGCTACATCGCTGACCGGTTCCAGCCGGACAAGGCGATCGACCTGGTGGACGAAGCCGCGGCCAAACTGAAGATGGAAATTACCTCCAAGCCGGTCGAGCTCGACGACGTCGACCGGAAGCTGATGCAGCTGGAGATGGAACGGTTGTCGCTCAAGCGGGACAAAGACGAAGCCTCGCAGAAGCGGCTGAAGGAAATCGAGAAGGAGATTGCCGACCTCAAGGAAAATCAGAAGCGGCTGACCGCGCAGTGGGAAACCGAGCGTAAGGAAGTTGAGTCGCGCCAGAAGTTGCAGGAGGAGATCGAGCGCATCTCCGGCGAGGCAGACGCGGCCAAGCGGAAGTACGACCTTAACAAGGCGGCGGAACTCGAGTACGGCAAGCTGGCCGAGTTGAAGAAGCAGCTCGCCAAGCTCGCGGCAGGAGAGAAGGGCAACCGGCTGCTGCGCGAGCAGGTGACCGAAGAGGACATTGCCGAGGTCGTGGCCAAATGGACCGGGATTCCATTGAAGAACCTGATGGAGTCGGAACGGGAGAAGCTGCTCCGGCTCGAAGACGACATCCACAAGCGAGTCGTGGGTCAGGACGAGGCGGTGAGCGCGGTTGCCAATTCCATCCGCCGGGCGCGGGCCGGCATCGGCGACCAAAAGCGACCGATCGGCAGCTTCATCTTCCTGGGGCCCACCGGCGTGGGCAAGACCGAGCTGGCAAGGACGCTCGCCCGGGTGCTGTTCGACACCGAGGACGCGATCGTCCGCATCGACATGTCCGAGTACGGCGAGCGGCACACCGTGTCGCGGCTCATCGGCGCGCCGCCGGGGTACGTCGGATTCGAAGAAGGCGGGCAATTGACCGAAGCCGTACGCCGGCGTCCCTACCGGGTCGTCCTGCTCGACGAAATCGAGAAGGCGCACGCCGATGTCTTCAACGTGCTGCTCCAGATTCTCGACGACGGCCGGCTGACCGACGGCCACGGCCGGACCGTGGACTTCAAGAATAC
>CAZSUX010000364.1:0-2750 GCA_964610135.1 uncultured bacterium
AATCCGGCCGGTCATGGCTCCTTCACGCGGGGCGGCCAGGACCGCGCCCTCGTGCCGTCGGCAGCGGATTTCGAGAGCGTGCCTGCGGTCCTCGACCGTCAATGTTACCTCGCCCGGTGAGAGTTCGAGCCGGCTTACCTTGGCGCCGGTGTAAGTCGCGAAGCGGTAGAGCTGTCCCCGCAGCCAGAGGCCGATGATGTGGCCGGTGAAAGAGCTCCCCAGCCAAGGGATGCGGGCGACGGATGCAGTGAGAGAGGCGTCGGGCTGGCCAAAGTGATTGGTCTGGGTCCAGACCCAGGCCTTGGGGAATGAACGTCCCCAGTCCTTTTCGATGTAGCCTTTGCCGCCGGTGAAGTCCACGTTCTGTCCGCCGACCGCCAGCGTGCCATCGATCCGGTGGTTGAAACTCAGTACCCCGTGATAGCATTCCATCGCCGGTACCAGTGCATACCAGCCCATGACCCCGGGTGAGGAACAGCGCACCGGCCACGGGTGTACGTCGCGGAAGCGGAGTTCTCCCTTGACCGGGACCTCGGCCGCGACGTCGAGGCCGATGTGGTCGAGCGAGAAGCGGTTTGCGCCGATGCGGATATCGAAGCGGTCGCGGGCCGAACTGAACTCCTCTATCTTGTAGCGATGGTAGGTGCTGGTGCGCTTCAGCCCGTCTAGGATTTGGATGAAGGCGTGCGGCTCGCTGTTGGCACCGAGCGAAACGCCCGGAATGACGGCGTAGACCGCGTCAGCAGTCGGTGAGACACACTTGAAGTACCAGCCTTCGAAGAACCGGCGGCGCTTGCCGAAGCCATGGTACATCGCCGGTTTCCAGATGGCGCGGATGGATTCGAGCACGACAGGTCTTGCCCGCTACCGCCATTGATCAGCGCAGGTGATCTCGGACAGCGGCTTGCGGGAGCGCGGCTTGGCTTCAGTGGCAGGGTAACCGAGCGGGGTGAGCGCAATCGGCTTGACCCCGTTGGGAATCGCCAGCACCTTCTTGACCTCGGCTTCCAGGAACGCACCAACCCAGCAGGTGCCCAGCCCTTCGGCGGCGGCCGCCAGGATCATGTGTTCGAGGGCAATGGTGATATCCACCGCTTCGGCCGACCAGTAGCCGCCCATCCCTTTCCAGACCTGGTCTTCAATGGCGCAGCCGCAGATGACAACCGGTGCCTGGCCGACCGAGCCCTGGCCTTTGCAGGCCGGAACCAGTGCCTGGCGGACTACCGGGTCTTTGACCACGATGAACTTCCACGGCTGGTAGTTCTTGGCTGACGGGGCGAGGCGGCCGGCTTCGAGGATGCGATTCAGCACGTCTTCGGGAACCGGGTCGGGTTTGTATGTACGGATGCTCAGGCGTTTGCGGACAACATCGTAGAAGTCCATGTGCTCCCTTCGGGAGAATGACGAATACCGAAGTCCGAATGACGAATGGGCGGACATTAGGCAATCGACACTCGTCAATCGCAAGTGGGGAAAGCGCCCGACGCGAATTGAACGCGTGGCCTGCAGATCCGGAGTCTGCCGCTCTATCCATCTGAGCTACGGGCGCGTGCCGAAACTCTAGCCGACCGGAAGGAACTAGTCAAGCGGTGAACCTTGAATATGGTGGCTCTTATCCGGTGGGTGTTGTCATTCCGAGCGTAGGCGTCCTCGCCGGAGTCGAGGAATCTCGCCTGAGAGGCCCCTCGGCTCGCTTCGTTCGCTCGGGGCGACAGGCAATTCCATTGTCGGCACTGGCGGTGAACCTTGACCCCGGTAGGTCCGGGTCGCTAGGATTGTGGGAATGAACGGCGTGATACCGATTTCTCTCGGCATGGTCAAGGCGTTTATACTCCAGGGAGACCGGCCGGTGCTGGTTGATACGGGGACAGCCGGCAACGCTCGCCGTTTACTGGCCGGGCTGGAACGCCAGGACGTGAAGCCCGGTGGCTTCGGCCTGGTGCTGATCACTCACACGCACCCGGACCACTACGGCAGTCTGGCCGTGTTGAAGAAGACCATCCCTGCACCGGTCGCGGTGCATCGGCTCGGCGCCGAGTCGCTGCGCGCCGGCGCGGGCGTTGAGCCGGATATGCTGCTGGAAGACGAGTTCGACCTGCGGCAGTACGGAGTTGCGGGCAAGGTCATCTGGACGCCCGGACACACTCGCGGCTCGCTATCGGTCATACTCGAGTCGGGCGAGGCGATTGTCGGCGACCTGGTCCTGCCGCGCTTCATGGCCTTCGGCCCACCGGCAATCGCGTTCTGGGCCGCAAGCCGCGAGGACTCGCTCGCGAGCATCAGGAAGGTCCTCGACCTTGAGCCCTCGGTCATCTTGACGTCCCACGGAGGACCATACCGGCCCGAAGTACTGGCGAGGCTGTCTCGACGACAACAAGCAGGCAAGACCGGTCTACCGGACTCCGGTTGAACCGGCAGAAGTGAAGTTGTAGAATGCGTCTACACATGGCGAATCAGGTCTCCCCAGAAGCCGCAACCGAGTTCCGAGCGAAGCTGGATGAGTTGCTCGTGGCCGTGGATGAGCGGCTGGCAGTCGATGCAGAGTTTCACTGCCCGGGCATCGACTGCGACCAGCCGGGGTTGTCGCGTCACGTCAATCGTGAGTTCGGCCGATTGCTGGTCGCGGTCTACGAATTCGAGCTGTTTGACCGGCTGACCGACGAGGCACGCTGGTTCGTCTCGATGCTGACCCGGCACGGGTTCGGACCGGGATACTCCGGTCGGATGCTTGAGGCGTGGAGCGTCGCCAT
>CAZSUX010000365.1:0-2732 GCA_964610135.1 uncultured bacterium
AGCCCATCCCCAGGAACGGCTTGGCTACGACGACCCAGCGCATGCCGCTCGAATCTTCGGCAATCCCCGGACCCTCGCGGCCCGTTGCCAGCACTTCCCGCTGCCAGGTGTCCCCGGTCGCGGAATATGCGTACATCACCGCGCCGTCCTGGTCAGCGTAGACAGCGAAGAGGCTGTCGCTGTCGGCCTTGCGCAGGAACTTCGTGCCGTTGTTGTACTTCGTGGCGTCGCTCCCGGCGTGAGAGACATTCAGTGAGCAGGTCACGAAGCGAACGTCGCCCGTGTCGAATACGCCCGAGTCAACCTCGAACGTAACTCCGGCGGTGTAAAGTATGCTCACACGCACCTGGTCAATACTCGGCGAAATCGCGCTTGATTCTGCCACGGCGTGCGGATGATAGGCGTCGGTGTCGTTGGCGACGAACGTCTCCTCTTCGCCTCGGACATAGCCCTTGATTGTCCACTTGCCACCAACCTGCTCCTGCCAGCAGGTTACGCCCAGTCCGGCATAGACGGGGTTGGCCTTCTCTGCCGTTCCGGTGTCGCCCGGCGTTGCCATCGTAGACCAGTTCCCGAACGCGGTCGAGGCTAGGTCGCAGGTGGCGCGCTGGACGGCGTAGTTGCTGCCGTTGTTACGGGACCACACGACATTGAGCGCCGTGCCGTTATCGTCGAAGCGATTCATGGCGTGATAGCCGTTCGCGGTCACGAGGCTCGGGCTCGACCATGCCGGCGGCTGGCCCGAAGTGCTTGGTCCGTAATCACATAGCATCGATGCAAGCACCGAGTCGGTGCCGTGCTGCCAGGTGCATACCAACGTATCGCTTCTGAATCCCGACAGGCAGGGCAGACTGTCGCCGAGATTGGCCACGCTCTCTATCGTATCGAGCACGACTGCGCCGGTGTCCACGCGGGCGTACATGATTTTGGACGTGCCGCCGGTCGTGTCATAGACTGGGAACACGACGTTCCCGACGTACACGCCGCCGGCCTGACCCGGATAGCAGACAATCGACGGCTGCCCCGGCACGGCAGAACTGGAACCGCAGAAGACTGGTTTGATGACCTCGCCTGCTATCTTGCAGAACAGCGAGTCGCCGCGCAAGTATGCAGTCCATGATTCGTTATCGCCGTCTACCGCTAGCGCCGGCTGGCTTCCGATATCCTGCATGACCGGTGTCAGCGACGTCCCGACAACCGGGCCGCCGATCACGTATGGCCCCATCCGCGACGCATATTGGACATTGCCGGCCGCATCGATAGTCACGTCGCGGCCCGGATTCGCTCCACACGCTACGCCCCAGTTCGACCAAAACGCCCACGTGCCTGTGGAGTGATATAGATAATGACCGGCGGGGCTGCCGCTGTAGTACTTTGACCAGACACAGACGCCCTTGGGCTCACTGAAGTCACCCCAGGGAGCGAGGGTGGCGACCGACGGATTGAAAGCAGCGACGACTGGCTGCTGCGTACCGGGCGACAGCCAGGGAGAGCGGCTCCAGAACCATCTTGGCGGGTCATAGCTGGAGTAGTACTTGCCCCAGGCGCTGGTGACAGACGACTTTCCCCCTTTGTCAACCGCACATGTCAGAATCATCGTTGGCTTGCCGCCGGTGAGCTCGATGCTGATACTCGGGTGAAAGTAGTCTGCAGAACCATCGTAGTCCAACGGAACTTCGTTTTCGACATTCGGCCAACTGCCGCCGCCATCGGTTGACCATCTGTAGCATATGCGCCGTTCGCTCTTGACATCCTCGGTCCAGCAGACGACAACGAGGTTGCCATCAGGCGAGCACGCGATGCATGGCTGACCGGGATAGCCGGCGTCAGCGAGTACGACGGGCGTATCCCAAGATCCGCCGTGACTGTGACCCTGGCAGTAGATGACCGTGTCTTCAATGCTCTGATTAGCGGGGTTCGACATATACGCCAGATGCAAGTCCCCGCCTGTGCCCCTGCAAATCGACGGGTTCCCCCGGTACGGTCCGTCCACGTAGGGAGTGACGATGTACTCGTAGTTCTGCGACTCCCAGGAACCACCGCCATCCGTGGTCCAGGTCGCCATCAATCCCTCGTGGTCATCCTCGCCGGATACATAACCGGCAGGGAAGACAGCGCATCCATTGGCGGCATCTTCCATGACAATTGCTGAACTGAAGTCGTCGTCGTCATCGTCGCCACTGCGGGACACTATCTCGTCGTCTGGCCAGGGTCTTTCCGTGAGGTTCCCTGCAACTGCACGTACTTTCGCGTCTTCGTCGTCACCGAACGCAGCCAACTTCCTGCCCCCGTTAGCGTTGCCGGCCACGGAGACACAAACGTTGGTGTAGTTGTCTTCACCGGAAGGAACCTTGATGGTAGCGGTATCAGCAAAGTGAAGGCCGTCGGCCGTGAAGTCGTCAAACCGGTGCGCAAATGCTCGCCAGTACTGATTCGGCTTGTGCCACTCGGAAACGACGTATGCGTGCACTTGGTTGTTCTGAGCGCCGTATGTGGTCATGGAAACGGCGCGAGCTCCGTTGTTCGATGTCAGGTACTCATCCTGAACATCGGTGCCCGGCAACATAAGCTCTGGTTTCCACATCCAGAACCAGTAGCTGTCGTAGTTCACGATTCCCAAGGCCGGCGCTGAGAAGAGTGCCAGCACGAGCATGGGAATCAGCAATCGCAGACATCTCATTCTTCAACTCCTTGAGTCACTTGACTCAGTTCTCGAACTGACTACAATCACT
>CAZSUX010000366.1:0-2715 GCA_964610135.1 uncultured bacterium
CGCAGTGGATTTCCCCGACTCCATCGTGAAGGGCAAGAAACTGGCATTCTGCTTCACCCGTGGTAGTTCGGATTCCCGGGCTTGACATGTCGGCATCATGCTCTACAATCGACCCGTGACAAGAGCGATTTCCATCCTCTTGTGTCTGGGGTGGTTGACCACGACCGGCGTGGCCGCTGGCCTGCCGCGAGCGTGCGGTGACTACCGGGCCATGCAAGATTCGCTACGGCACCTACCTCCGAACATGCGGTTCTATGAGATGGACCGGGTCGGCCTGAGTCCGAGAACGGGGGCCTCGGTCCCGACGAAGTCAGCTGGACTTCGACTAATCGGAAAATGGGGGGCTGGCCCGAGCGTGAAGGTCACCGGACGAGACTCGTTGGTGTTCCTTTCACGCGGTAGCCAGGTCGCGGTCATCAACTACGCAGACACAGCTATTCCACGGGTTCTTTCGTACATCGAGGTCAACGGTCTGGTATCTCGTTCGGTCATGGTAGGCAACCGGCTGTACATTGGTTCCACGGGGTCAGAACCAAAGTACATAGACGCGTATGACGTCTCCAATCCAGCCGATCCGCAGAAGTTCGGACAGCTTCAGACACGGTTGCTCGACATTGATGTTGTTGACACGCTGGTTTACACCGTGGCCAAGGACTCGTTCCGGGTGTTCAACTTCGCCGACCCGGCCAACCCGAGACAGATTGGGGCCTGTCGCGACACCGGCTACACCTTGTCAGTGTGCAACGGCTATGCCTACATCGCCGACCGCTGGGGCCTCTTCGTTGTTGACGCTCGTGACCCGACCAACCCGCACCACGAGGCGTCTTGGGGTTCGGACATCATCAGCGTTGAGGCAAGAGGCAACATTTGCTGCGCAACCCTGGGCAATCCCAACCAGCCCGACTACCTCAAGGTCTACGTCCTCGACGCGAGGAATCCGGCGTCAATCGCGCCTCTCGGCTCACTTGATAGCTGCGGCGGGTACGACCTGTATCTAGAGGACTCGCTGGTCTTTGTCTCAGGCTACTATACTGGAGGGCACGAGTTTGAGATACTCAGCATCGCCGACTCGACCGAACCGGCGAGGATAGGGACGTGCCTGACGCCCGGTATTGGTTTCGGCGTTTGGACACTGGCACCCCTGCATCGTTCCTTCGTGGCCGACGACCTCGCCGGGTTGAAGGTCATCGATATCTCGTCCCTGGCTGCGCCAGCATTTGATACCACAATGCTGACGGCTGGACTAAGCTGGGACATTGCGGTCCAAGGCGACCTCGCGTGCGTCGCTAACGAGGCGTACGGGCTGGTGATGCTTGATGTCAGTATGCCCAGCCGCCCAGAGCAGATAGGAGTCCTGGACAGCACGACTTCCATAACAACGTACGCAGTCGCGGTTAGAGACAGCTTTGCCTACATGGGATACGGACCTTCGCTCGGTGACCTGCATACGGTGGACATTTCAGACCCGGCTCATCCCGTCTCGGCCGGCGGAGAGAACCTTTTCAACGAGCCGTGGGCCCTTGCACTCCGTGACAGCTTCGTGTACTGCGCTGAGGCCTATCGCTTCGAGATCGTCAATGCTGCGCGGCCGAGGCAGCCGCTGCTTGTGGGTACCTGCGCGACGAGCACGTACGCTATCGACGTCAAGCTCATGGATACGCTTGCCTACATCTCTGGAGACCCGCTGAAGGTCATCAATGTAGCTCGGCCGGACAGCCCACGGGTCGTCGGCAACTGGGGCCGCAGCATTGACGGCCTTGACGTAGTAGACACAGTTCTCTTTGTCGTCGGACAGAATGCACGGTTCTGGACACTGAGTGTCGCAGACCCTGCTGCACCGCGAGTGCTCGATAGTATCACGCTGCCCAGCTACAATGGCGACGACGTTGCTGTAGTCGGTACCGCTGCCTACGTCGCTGAGGCCGCGGTGCGCATCCTTGACGTCTCGGACCCATGCAACCTGCGGCTGGTGGGACAGGCGGATTTGCCCTACGGCGCGAGACGGTTGGTCTTCGCCGAGCCATACCTCTACGCGTGCTGCGAGGATGCCGGGGTGTGCGTGTTGGAGACGGTTCCACCTGGCGTCGAGGAGACCGACCGCGTGAGATGGCCACGTGGCTTGGCTCTGTTGCCGAGCGTTACGAATGGCCGGCTGATTGTAGAAGCACCGTGGCTTCACTCGACGGGCAAGCTGATGGTGTTCGACGTGGCTGGAAAGGAGGTGTTGCGACTCAAGATGTCTGCCAGGCAAGGCGAACCCCCAGGACGATGGCCCGTGGACCTGTCACGCCTGCCGACGGGAGTGTATGTCCTGAGGTTGGAAATAGAAGGCGTGACTCAAACCGGGAAGGTTCTTATCACAGGGAGGTAGCTGATGAAGATTGCATGTTCGTTGCTGGTTGCGGTCGCAACTTCTGCAAGTGCGCTAGTTACAGCTTTCCACATAGAACCACAGACTGCCGCAATGAGCGGCAAAGCCGAACCCGGCCAGAATCACGGCGTCGCCCAGCTTCTGACTTGTTGCTGGGACGAACTTGATAGCGCGTCGACCGGCTATGTTGAGTTGTTCACCGGCTTCCACGTCGGAACCGGCGCCTACAATCTCGACATCTACGAGTATCCAGATGGGCCGCTGGTCGCGCGGAGGCTGAACGTGGCGCCGGGGAGTTTCGGGGACACGATACTTAATTACCCTTGACCCATGGGCGGTTCGGT
>CAZSUX010000367.1:0-2679 GCA_964610135.1 uncultured bacterium
CCGACCATCGTGCGAATCGTACTCATTCGGGCCGGGATGTCAAGGCGACGGGGAGAGGATCAGCGGTTCGTCAGAGCGGCCTCGCGTGTCGAATGGGCGGGCCGGACTGAAGACGTACCCGCTGCCGCGGTGGGTTCTCCCGCTACCTGCCTGAGTTCGAGAGGTTCTTCTGCCACTTCGGCCAAGGCGCCGCCGGGTCGAGCGGGCCTGCCGGGTAGCCGGCCACGCAGAAGAGCGCAGACCGGCCGACCACGATGATGTCGCCGGTGGACGTGATGGACGGGTTCGGGTCGTAGTCGTACAACTGCAGTCTCCTCGGCCGGTGCGAGTTGCCGCTGCGCCCGCCGCCGGGCAGGTAGCTATTGCAGTCGCAGGCCCAGAGGAGAGTGCCGTCGGCTTGGTTCAGGCAATAGAGCACGTCGTTGTCGTTCTGGACGTACATGTAGCCGTTGGCCGCGACAATCGGCGTGGTGCAGAACGAGAAACCCAAGGAGAGTGACTTCTGCCAGTTGATGCTGCCGGTCGCCGGGTCGATGGAATAGACCATGCACGCGTCGGTGCCAACAAAGAGCGCAGACCGGCCGAGGGCAGGTCGGGCTCCCACGCCGTCCAGCGTGACGGTCCACTTGATGGTGCCATCCGGGTTGACCGCGTACATGCGGAATGAATCCGTGCCGCAGTAGACCGTGCCGTCGCTGCCGATTATCGGCCCGTAGACTTCGCCGACCCGCAGCAGGTGCGTGCGCCAGATCGGCGCGGTGAGGTTCGCGTCGATCTTGATAAGGTAGCCGGAGTCGGTCCCGAAGTAGACGCTGCCGTCCACATCGATTGTCGGCGCGTCGACGACCAACTGGTTACTGAGCGCGTAGGTGGGTCCGGGCATGACCGACGTGCCGAGGTCCGTGAACTTGTACAGCCGGTTCAGTGTGTCCACGTCCGTCTCGCGCCCGATGTAGATGTCGGAGCCGTTGATCGCCGGCGCGCCAAACGGTATGAATGGCTCGAGCGACTCCGCCGGCGCGTCCGGCCACCGCCACATGCGGTCCAGACCGGAAAGCGTCAGCGCGTAGAGCTCACCCTCGTCGCTGCCGACAATGACATTACCGGTTGCGGCACACAGGGCCGGACCGCCGATGAACTCGTACTCCGGCCACTGGGTCGTCGTCTTGCTCTTGAATTTACCCCGGTCGACTTTGATTGAGTAGAACTTGAAGTCGTCCCAGCAGTAGCTCAGCACGACCTCGTCCACACCGTCATTAGCCACGAGCGCCGACGTTTGCATCGCGCCCTCTTCGGCGCTCTGCCAGAACCACTTCACGCCGCTCCCGACTATCATGATGCCGATGGTCGCCGACGAGTTGTTCCCGCCGGCGTCATAGGCCGTCGCTACTATCGTGTGACTCTGATTGGGAACCTGCGCGGCGGTATCGGTCCAAGCATAACTGAAGGTATCGCCGTCGGCCGAGCTGTCGGTGCCCACCAGCGTACCGTCGATGGTGAACTCCACCTTGATCACGATCTGGTCATCGGCGGCGAACGCCTTGATTGCGATCAGTCCCCTCTTGACCGTATCGCCGTTGGTGGGAGAGACGATGTTCACGGACGGCGGCGTGGTGTCCTGGCAGACGACAGTCACCGCGAGGGAGTCGGACCAGGCCGAGGTCTGGCCGGTCGTGTCGCCGGCCCGCGCCCGGATGTGGTAGTTGCCGGGGATGTAGAACACATGGATCCCGACACAGGCCGAGTCGCTCGGCACTGCCGGGCACCACCCTCCCGGCGAACCGCCCCAGTCGTACTCGATGAGCACGGGCTCGCCGTACGGGTTGGCCGCGCAGGTCGAACAGCGGTAGGTGTCGGCGGTTTCCCACGAAGCCGGCCCGACCGGAAGCGCAGGCGTCGTGGGAGGGAATAGGCCCACCCGCAACATCTCTGTGGGTGACCAATCCGACTCAGCCCCCCTCGTGTCTCTGGCTTTGACCCGCAGCATGTACGTGTCCGGCTCTGCGTACAGGTGGCTCTCGGTTGCCGTGACGCCACTTGGATAGTCCGCTGACCAGACGGCGCTCGCCGAATCCACCCAGGCAAACAGATACGAAAGCGAATCATCATCCTGATCGGTTGACGTCGCGGATAACCGGGCCGTATCACCGGGACGGAAAGCACGCAGCCCGGTTACATCAGGGATTGACGGAGGATGGTTACGCTTACAGCCTGCGGCAAGCAGCAGAACGGCGACGACCGACAGAACCGGCCGCGCATAACGTCTCGTCCAGTTCATTACACGACCTCCCACCGGTTAGGTCATTACCGACTACGAGCACGACCGAATTCTAGGACTCGCGGTGGTGGCTGTCAAGTGTAGAGCGGAAGAGGACTCAAGGATCGAGAGATCGAAGGATAGAGGGAATGAGTGGTTGAGTCCGAAACTGGTAACTGGATACTGAAACCTGGTCACTTACGGCCTACGGCCGCGTCAATCTGCAATCTGAAATGCCTATCGGTGGGCGGGCGGAATCGGGTGTGTTCGCGACTGGTCTTGACGTGCTTCCGATTGAGAACGGCAATGCGTCCCCGAGGCTCCCGGGTTTGCCCTTCCGGCTCTGAAGCCGTCGGCTGTTGTCTACCCTGTGGCTACCCGCTACCTCGGTTTCTTGCCGGGCTCTGCCCTGCTGGGACGAA
>CAZSUX010000368.1:0-2670 GCA_964610135.1 uncultured bacterium
GTGGTCGTGGAAAGGACGACTCTGACGTTCTGCCAGTCCTCGCCGGTGCGCTGGGTCAGCTTGGCGAAGTACGCTACGTCAACCTTGCTCCCGCTGGGATTCGCCCGCAGTTCGTAGTATGGCACCCAGCTCGCGGCGTTGGCAATCACGTAGGTGAGTTCGACCTGGTAGGTCCCTGCATCGGCCGAGTAGTTGAACCCGACTTCCTTCCGGTTCTCGATGGCGGCCTTGGCGTCGTTGTACTCCTGCCGCGCCGCAGCCACCTGCTTCTGCATCTCCTCTTTCTCGCGAGCGAGCTTCACCTGGCGTACTTTGACCTTCATCAGTTCATCGCCGACAAAGGCAAGCGCCCCACGCCACGATTCGGCCGCTACCTTGCCCTGCTGCAGTTCCTTCGAGATGATCTCCGGCGCACCGAGCTTCACCGAGTTAAGAAATTCCTCTTTGGCCTTGAGGACGGCGCTCTCGTCGTCGAGTCCCTTGAGCTGGTCCTCGAGCTCCTGCATTCGCGCCTGCAGCCGTTTCACCTCGGGTGTCGGTTCTGCCAGATACCCGCGCCGCACCTGTACCTCTCCGACCCGGATGCCCGGCGCCTTGATGCGCACGCTATTGTCGTTGAGTGCCCCGGGCAAGCCGGGAAAGATGAGCTCACCCGGACCGGATACGGTCACGCTTGCCCTTCTCACGACCAGAACCTGACGCGGGTAGACCACAACCGAGTCCACCTGCGAACTCACGGTCATGGCCTGCAGTAACAGCAATATTATCGACATGTGGCCTCCTTACGTTCTCGGCATCACCTGACTAAAGGACAAAATGGCAAGGACAAAGGACTAATCAATAACAAATAGGAAAGGACAAAGTCAGAACTCCGTGCTTCACATTTTGTCCTTGAGGTTTGCTTTGTCCTTTGTACTTCGTCCTTTGTACTTGCATAGCGAAAACAAACGCACCCGAGGACAGGCAACCTGCTGTTCTCGTGCAGACATGAGTCATTTACCATCGCGCCGCCCGCCTCATTCCGACCCGATGGTCGCGCCTCCGATAGTGCAATCGCCCTGCCAGAACACGACCGCCTGACCCGGCGTGGGCGCCCACTGCGGCTCGTCGAATGTCACGCGCACCCGGCCCTCGCCGTTCGGCTCGACTAGCGCTTCCCCACCTCGGCCCTGGTGGCGCACCCTTGCCTCAGCTCGGAATGGTCCGACCGGCGCCTTGCCCGCCACCCAGCGTGCATCCCCGGCCTCGACCACCCGTCCGCGCGCTTCAGCTTCGGTACCAAGCACAACCGCGTTCTTCTCCGAGTCGAGCCGGACAACGTATCGCCGCTCGCCGAAGGCCAGCCCCAGACCCTTGCGCTGCCCAACCGTATAGCCTGCAATCCCCTCGTGTTGTCCGAGCACGTTGCCCGACGTATCCAGCACCTGCCCGGGTCGGAATAGCTCGGGCCGCCGCTTCCGGAGAAACGCCTCGTGGTCGTTGTCCGGTACGAAGCAAATGTCCTGGCTCTCCGGCTTCTCCGCTACCGGCAGGTCGAGCTTGCGCGCCAGCTCCCTTACCTCGGTCTTGGTATGGCCCCCGACCGGCAGCAGCACGCGGCTCAATTGGTCCTGGGTCAGAGCGTAGAGGAAATAGGATTGGTCTTTTGTCGCGTCGACGCCTTTGAGAAGCTGCCAGGCTTGCCCGGAAAGCGGGGACAGTCCCTCGGAGCGCGCGGACGCGCGGTACAGTCCCCGTTTTCCGGTCATGTCCCGCGCCACGATGCGGGCATAGTGTCCGGTGGCAACCAAACCCGCCTCCAACTGCGCCGCCCGGCCGAGCAGCTCAGTGAACTTCAGCACCTCGTTGCACCTCAAGCAGGGATTTGGGGTCCGTCCGCGACCGTACTCGCCGCAGAAGTCCTCGACGACCGATGCCTCAAACTCCTTGCGGAAGTCCCACGTATAGTGGGCGAACCCGAGCTTCGCCGCCACGCTCGCCGCATCCCGCGCCCCGCTGGATCCACAGCACCCGCGCCCACCCAACGCTGATTTCCGATCGTCGATTTCCGATTTCCGATTGTCGGAACCATCTGTGCAATCTGCGCAATCTGCGGATAGTTCTGCTTCGTCGAACAGCCGCATAGTGACTCCCACCACCTCATAGCCCTGCTCTTGCAGCAGCGCGGCGGCAACCGATGAATCCACGCCGCCAGACATCGCCACCAGCACGCGCATGGCTATGCCCTCACTCCAAGGTTCCTATTGTCTTTCCGGTGGTGCGTCTGGGCAGACGCCTGTCTAACACCAGCGCGCGAATTCCCAGTGACCAGTGACCAGTCCCCAGTCCACCCCCGGACTGGAAACTGCTACCTGCAAACTGGTCACTTTCTCGTCGTGCGTATCTCGCGCCGGATGCTGACCCAGAGCTCCCGGCGCACCTCGACCGGCATCTCGCACGTAGGTTCGAGGCTGCAGTAGTGGACCAGCCGTTTCAGGCTGCGCAGCAGGGTGGCGCATTCCGTGCACGACTGGGCATGCAGCAGCAACTGGCGCGCCAATTCCTCGTCCTCGTCGCCACTCAGGTACCGGGCTATCAGTTCCTTGGCCTCGCCGCAATCGTGACACTCGCCCGTCTGCTTCTTCCGCTTCTTCATCTCAACTCCATTACAGGTAACTCACCAACTTCTCT
>CAZSUX010000369.1:0-2668 GCA_964610135.1 uncultured bacterium
CACCGCGGCGGCGGGTGTATTGATTGACTGGGTCGAGCAGCACATCGGCCGCAAGGAACTCGACGCGGTCGGGCACCGTATCGTGCACGGCGGGCCGAAGTACAATTCACCGCAGCGCATCACGGCCGAGATGCTTGATGAATTGCATAGGCTCAGTCCTTTCGACCCCGAGCACCTGCCCGAGGAGACGTTGCTGGCCGAGGCGTTTCACGCCCGGTTCCCCGACCTGCCCCAGGTGGCATGCTTCGACACGGTCTTTCACCACGACCTGCCGCGAGTCGCCCGGCTGCTGCCAATCCCGCGCCGCTACGAAGCGAAGGGAGTGCGGCGGTATGGGTTCCACGGCCTTTCGTACGCGTTTCTCATGGAGGAACTCGAACGGCTCGCAGGCAGGGATGCGGCTCAGGGACGGGTCGTACTCGCCCACCTGGGCAATGGCGCGAGCCTCGCAGCAGTGCATCAGGGCAAGCCGGTTGACACGAGCATGGGATTCACGCCGACCGGCGGCTTGCCGATGAGCTCGCGGTCGGGCGACCTCGACCCCGGGCTGGTCTTGTACCTTGCCCGCACCGAAGGTATGGACGCGAAGCAGTTCAATCATATGGTCAGCTTTGAGTCCGGGCTGCTCGGCATGTCGGAGACAAGCTCCGATGTCCGCGACCTGCTCAGCCGCGAGGAACATGACGTGCGCGCAGCCGAGGCGATTGCGCTGTTCTGCTACCAGGTCAAGAAGTGGGTCGGCGCGTTCGCTGCCGCGCTGGGTGGAGTCGACACGCTCGTGTTCTCCGGCGGCATCGGCGAGAACGCGGCAGTTGTTCGCACGCGAATCTGTCAAGGGCTGGAATTCCTCGGCATCAAGCTCGACCTTGCCCGGAACGCTGCTAATGCCGGAGTCATGTCTGCCGTCGACAGTCCGGTCACCGTGCGCGTCATCCATACGGACGAGGAGTACATGATTGCCAGGCTGGTTGTTCGCGCGCTCGGCCTGGCGGGCGGGGACATGACCGGATTGTCCGACAATCCGGATCGTGTCCCAAGCCCGGGCGCGGAGAGGTGTGAATGAAGCCGGGAACACTTTCGCCGGAGGAGCTTCGCAAGATCGATGCCTACTGGCGTGCCGCCAACTACCTTACGGTCGGCCAGATTTACCTCCGTGACAACCCGTTGCTCAAGCGCCCGCTCGAACTTGCCGACGTAAAGGCGCTGCTGCTCGGGCACTGGGGCACGACGCCGGGCCAGAACTTCATCTATGCGCACCTGAACCGCGTCATCAAGAAGTGCGACCTGAATATGATATACGTCTGCGGCCCGGGCCACGGCGGTGCGGCGGTCGTGGCCAACGTCTATCTGGAGGGCACCTACAGCGAGGTCTATCCTGAAGTCACTCGCGACGAGGCCGGGCTGCGCAAGCTATTCACCCAGTTTTCGTTTCCCGGCGGAATCCCAAGCCACGCGTCGCCAGAATGTCCGGGCTCGATTCATGAAGGCGGCGAGTTGGGCTATTCGCTCAGCCACGCGTTTGGAGCGGCGTTCGACAACCCCGGGCTCATCGCCGCCTGTGTCATCGGCGACGGCGAGGCCGAGACCGGGCCGCTGGCGACCGCGTGGCACTCGAACAAGTTCCTCAATGCGGCCACCGACGGCGCGGTGCTGCCGATTCTGCATCTCAACGGCTACAAGATATCAAACCCGACAGTGCTCGCCCGCATCCCGCGTGAGGAGCTGCTGCAACTGCTGCAGGGCTATGGTTGGGAGCCGCTAGTGGTTGAGGGCCACGAACCCGAGCCGATGCACGAGGCAATGGCGGTGACGCTCGATTCCGTGGTCGCGCGTATCAAGGAGATTCAGGAAGACGCACGGGTCCGCGGCAATCAGGCGCGGCCGCGCTGGCCGATGGTTGTGCTCGTTTCGCCCAAGGGCTGGACCGGGCCGAAGGTAGTCGATGGTCAGCGGATTGAGGGCACTTTCCATGCGCACCAGGTACCGCTTGCAGACGTGGCGGCCAACCCCGAACACCTGAGGCTGCTGGAGGAGTGGCTGTGCAGCTACAAGCCGGAAGAGCTGTTCGATGACCACGGCCGCCTGAAACCGGAATTGGCCGAGCTCGCTCCGAAGGGCGAACGGAGGATGGGCGCTAATCCCCGCGCCAATGGCGGCCTGCTGCTCCGCGACCTCAGGCTGCCGGATTTCCGGGGCTACGCGGTCGATGTGCCGGCGCCGGGAGTGCAGGGCAACGGCGACACCCGAGTGCTGGGACGATTCCTGCGGGATGTGATTGAGTTGAACAAGGAGGAGCGGAACTTCCGCCTGTTTGGTCCGGACGAGACGCTCTCCAACCGCCTGGATGCTGTCTTTGAAGCGACGAACCGGCAGTGGGAAGGAGCGACCGTGCCCGGTGACGAATCGCTGGCCGCGACCGGGCGGGTGATGGAGGTCCTGAGCGAGCACCAGTGCGAGGGCTGGCTCGAAGGCTACCTGCTGACCGGACGGCACGGGCTCTTCAACAGCTACGAGGCGTTCATCCACATCGTCGATTCGATGTTCAACCAGCACGCCAAATGGCTTGAGGTCACGGCGCACCTGCCCTGGCGGAAGAAGATAGCTTCGCTCAATTACCTGCTGGCCTCGCACGTCTGGCGCCAGGACCACAACGGCTTCACCCACCAGG
>CAZSUX010000370.1:0-2665 GCA_964610135.1 uncultured bacterium
TCACCTTCCCGGCCCGGTTCATGCTCGTCTGCGCCATGAACCCGTGCCCGTGCGGATTTGCCGGGGACCCGCGCCACGTCTGCACCTGCTCGCCGCAGAAGATCCGCAACTACCGGAGCAAGATTTCCGGCCCCCTGCTTGACCGGATCGACATCCATATCGAGGTCCCGGCCCTGAAGTACGACGACATCTCGACCAAACGGGCCGGCGAGAGTTCGAACGCGGTCGCCGAACGGGTCGCCCGGGCGCGCCGGACTCAGCTCGCCCGGTTTGCCGCGACCGGCTCGCGCCACCCGGTCTACTGCAATGCCCAGATGGGACCGCAGCTCATCCGCAAATTCTGCCCGGTTTCGACGCAAAGCGATGAAATCCTGCGCGCCGCGATCGACCGGCTCGGACTTTCCGCCCGCGCCTACCATCGCGTGCTCAAGGTCGCGAGGACCATCGCCGACCTGGAAGACAAAGAGAGTATCCAGCCGTCCCACATAACCGAGGCGGTGCAATACCGCACCCTCGACCGGACGGCATGGTGAGGACACAATGACGAACGACGAATTCCGAATGACGAATGAAGTCCGAGTCGTAGGAAATGACGAATTGGTGGATTCGGGCTTGAATCGTCATTCGAGTTTCGGGTTTCGGAACTCGTCCTCACTGATTCGTCATTCGTATTTCGAGCTTCGGGTTTCTCCATCATTCAGTCGTCATTCGTGCTTCGGACTTCGAGCTTTGACCGATTTCTGTGCAATGACCTGGGAATAAGAGGAGACAGCTACATGGACTTGGCAAAGAAGATACACGACAGGACAGCAAAGGTCGCGGTCATCGGCATCGGTTACGTCGGCCTGCCCTTGAGCATCGAAATCGGCCGCGCCGGGTTCACGACCGTGGGCGTGGACGTCGACAGGTCCAAGGTGGCCGCGGTCCGGAAGGGCAAGAGCTTCATCGGCGACGTCAAAGACTCGGACGTCAGAGAAGTCACGAAGAACAGGAAGTTCACTGCCACGACCGACTTCAAGGTCCTGGCCTCCTGCGACATCGTCAATATCTGCGTGCCCACTCCGTTCACCGCGAGCAAGGACCCCAACGTCTCCTACATCGAAGACTCGGGTCGCCAGGTGGCGAAGTACTTCAAGCCGGGTCAGCTCATCATTCTCCGCTCCACGACCTACCCGGAGACCACCGAGAAAGTCCTGCAGCCGATTCTCGACTGCAAGGGCCGCAGGGTCGGCCGCGACTACTTCCTCTCATTCGTACCCGAACGCATCGACCCGGGCAACCACCGGTTCAACACCAAGACGACGCCGGTCGTGGTCGGCGGAGTCACCAGAGCCTGCACCGACCTGACCGTCGACTTCTACGACACCTTCGTCGAGCGAGTCGTCCGCGTCACCTCGCCCCGCGCGGCCGAGATGTCCAAGCTGCTCGAGAACATCTTCCGCAGCGTCAACATCGCGCTCGTCAACGAGATGGCGAAAATGTGCGAGAGGATGGGCAACCTCGATATCTGGGAAGTCATCAACGCCGCCTCGTCCAAGCCGTTCGGCTACATGCCGTTCTATCCCGGGCCCGGCATCGGCGGCCACTGCATCCTGATTGACCCGTACTACCTCGCGTGGAAGGCCCGCGAGTACGACTTCCACTCTAACTTCATCGAACTCGCGGCCGAGACCAACGAATCGATGCCATTCTACGTCGCCGACCGCATCCTTGAAGTACTCGGCACAAACGACGTGGCCGCATCCAAGGCCAGCCTTCTGATCCTCGGCGCTGCGTTCAAGGGCGACGTCGAAGACACACGCCACTCCCCGGCAATGAAGGTAATGGAGCTAACGCAGGGCAAGGTGAAGAAGATTGACTACCACGACCCGTGGGTGCCGGAAATCCCAATCAACGGCCGCCGGTTCAGGTCGGTGCCGCTCACCGCGCAGGCGCTCAAGCGGGCCGACTGCGTCGTGATACTCACCGACCACAAGTGCTTTGACTACGACTTCATCTTCAAGCACAGCCGACTGATTCTCGACGCCCGCAATGCCATCAAGCGCCGCGACTCGAAGAAACTCTACACTCTCGGCAACCGGCCAGCCAAACGCTAGCCGCGTCGAACCGCTGACCGCTTTCCGCTGTCGGCGCTCGTAAACTGGCAACTGCAAACTGCGACCTGCAGACTGAGACTTCGCCCTACGCTCCTCGTTTATCGCTTCGCGCTCAGCACCCATCGCTTTCCTCAAAGCTCCTCTGAAAGCTCGTTCCAGGGTTCGCTGGAAGGTATCGTAGAACGCTTGTTCGAAGGCTTACTTCATTGCTTCTTCCATCGCTCATCTCAATGCTTGTCGCATCGCTTCGCGCATTGCTCGTCTCAAGGCTCAGCGCATCGCTTCTCACATCGCTTGCCTCAAAGCTCCGCTCATCCTTCACCTCGACCTTTGCCTCAATGCTCCATGCGAATCTGCTTCTTAACCTCAACCTCAACCTCAGCCTATTCCCTCTCCGAAGGCTAGCCCCCAGGCGACCCCTACCCTTGGTCTTCCGGCAGTCGGTTATCGCCCAACTCGCCGACAATACGAGCGTTATGCTCTGTAGACTGCTCTCGCCAAATCGCCACTTCGTGTATTGGTTTTCGGACGGCAGACCGCCACCTGGAAACTGGTCACTCGCGGCGACG
>CAZSUX010000371.1:0-2646 GCA_964610135.1 uncultured bacterium
AGTCGATGCAGTGCTTCTCGCACGCCCGCAGGCACTTGCCGCAGGCCAGCGGCAGGCTACCGAGGCACTGCTCCTCATTGCGGCAGAACGCGGCCGGCACTGCCTGCGGAAACGGCTGGTAGATCGCCCCGCGGGTCGAGAGCCCGAGGTTGAACTCGTCGGGAAGGCGCTGCGGGCAGACCTTGGCGCAGTCCCCGCAGGCCGTGCACTGGCTGACGTCCACGTAGCGCGCCTTCTGGTGCACGGTTACGGTGAAGTTGCCGACAAAGCCGCTGACCTTCTTCACGGTCGAGAGGGTCAGCAGCTCGATGTTGGGATGCCGGGACGCGTCGACCATCTTCGGGGTCAGGATGCAGGCCGAGCAGTCGAGCGTCGGGAAGGTCTTGTCGAGCTGGGCCATGTGGCCGCCGATCGACGGCTCCTTCTCGACCAGAAAGACCTTGTGCCCGGCCTCGGCGATGTCGAGCGCGGCCTGGATGCCCGCAATCCCGCCTCCGACCACCATCACCGCCCTGGTCACGTCGGCGTAGCGGTCTTCGAGCGGCTCGAGCAGGGCCGCCCGCGCCACCGCGCTGTGGACCAGGTCCTTCGCCTTCTCGGTCGCCTCGGCCCGGTCGGTGTGCACCCACGAACACTGCTCACGGATGTTGCACATCTCGAACAGGTACGGGTTCATGCCCGAGCCGAACACCGCGCCCCGGAAGGTCGGCTCGTGCATTCGCGGCGAACAGGCGGCGACGACCACGCGGGTCAGGCCCAGTTCCTTGATGTCCTTCTTGATCAGGTCCTGGCCCGGGTCCGAGCACATGTACATGTAGTCGCGGGCGATAGTGACGCTGGGCAGGCCCTTCGCGTACTCAACCACCGCCTTCACGTCAACGGTCTGGGCGATATTCACACCGCAGTGGCAGACGTACACCCCGATCTTCGGCGCATTCTTCGCCGCCATCCTACTCTCCGTTACCCTTCGCATCCGCAACTCTGAATTCTGGTATCTGAATTCTGACTTCTGGATTCTCCTGCGGATCGATGCGCCTCACGCCTGAAGCTCCTTGATCTTCGTGCGCAGCACCGGCACGACCTTGTGCAGGTCATCCACGATGCCGTAATGGGCGACGGTGAATATCGGCGCCTTCGGGTCCTTGTTCACGGCGATGATGGTGTCAGCGCCCTTCATGCCGGCGATGTGCTGGAACGCGCCCGAGATGCCGAGCGCGATGTACAGCTTCGGCTTGATTGTCTTACCCGAGGACCCGACCTGCACTTCCTTGGGCAGCCAGCCCGCATCAACCACGGGCCGCGACGCCGCCAGCACTCCGCCGATGTCCTGCGCGAACTCCTTCACCAGCGCCAGGTTCTTCTCTTCCTTGATACCGCGGCCGATGCCGACGACGATGGTCGCCTTGGTGATGTCGATACCGGTGGTCGGGATTTCTTCGAGGCTCAGGAACTTCGTCTTCGCCCCCGAAACCACGTCGCCCGGGTCCCAGTGCACGACCTCGCCGGACAGAGACGCCGACTCGGGCTTGAAGTTCGACTGCCGGACCATGATGACTGCGGGCTCCGCCCCGATTACCCAGTCCGCGACCAACTTGCCCGCATACATGCCCCGGCTGACCGAGAACACGCTGTCGGCCCTGGTGAACGCGACCGCGTCCGAAACCAGGCCCGCATTCAGCGCGACCGCGAGGCTCGGCCCGAGGTCGGTGCCGAATGCCGAGTTGGCTACCAGGATCGCCCCCGGCTTCCGCTCGGTCGCCAGCTTCACCAGCGCTTTCTGGTATGGTTCGTAGTTGAAATCCTTGAACGTCGGGCCCGAGGCATAGACGACGCGGTCGGCCTGCGAAATGAGGCCGGGCAGCATCGCGTCGCACCCGTCTCCGAAAAGCACCGCCTCGACCTTGCCGCCTGCAGGCGCGGCCAGCTTCCGGGCCGCGGTCAGCATCTCAAACGTAACATCCCGCACCGCTCCCTGCCTGTGCTCAACCAGGACCATGATGTCGCTCATCACACTGCTCCTTTCTCTTTCAGCAGTGTGGCCAGCTTGGTCGCCTTTTCCTCAACACTCCCTTCAAACATCTCCGCCGCGGATACCACCTGCGGCACGTACACCTTCACGAGCTGGGTCTTCGATTCCGTCTTGGCCGGCGCGGCCTGCTCAATCGGCTTGGCCCCGGCCCGCTTGATGCCCATGATCGAGGCGTAGCGCGGCGTGTTCCCGCCGGTCTGGATGGTGACCACGCACGGTGTAGCCAACTCCTTCACCTCGAGGAACCCGCCCTCAAGCTCGCGCTTCACCACCACCTTGCCGGTCTGGATGTCGAGCTTGGTCACGTAGGCCGCGTGCGGCAGGCCGAGCAGCTCGGCCAGGGCCGGCCCGACCTGCGAATTCCCGTCGTCCGACGCGATGGCGCCGGTGACAATCAGGTCGAAGGTCTTGCCCTTGAACCACTCCGCGAGCACTCGCGCCAGCCCGACTCCGTCGGCCTCGCCGACGCCCTCGCTGTCAATCCGGGCTGCCGCGGTGCCGCCCTTGGCCAGACCCATGCGCAGCACTTCCTCGGTCGGCTTGGGCCCGACCGAAACGAGCGTCACATTGGCGTTGTGCTTCTCCTTGGCGAGCAGCGCCTCTTCGAGCGCGTAGTT
>CAZSUX010000372.1:0-2644 GCA_964610135.1 uncultured bacterium
GCCGTTGAGATAGACCTCTTCGCTGCCCGGGACAATCTGGGCAGCGCGACCATCCGGCGCGAGAACGTACGGCCCCTGCGAGCCATCGATGCCGACCAGCTCGACCCGGCCGAACAACCCCTTCGGGCTTGCGTATCCGCCGTAGACGCCAACCTCCGGTCTGAAGTTCATCGTTCCCGGCTGTGCCTCGCCCCCCGTCCCTCGCCCCTTGCCCCAGTTGACGGTCGCTCCGATCGCCTTTCGCTCAATCGCCCCGAAACTGCCGGCCGGCACCAGCAAGTCCACGTCGCCGAAGGACCCGTGCCATTGCTTGCCGCGCAGGCTGATGAGCAGCTTGTCGAGTTCCTCAATGTCCCGCGTCGTTCCCTCGGCTGGAATCGGCGAGCTCTGGTCCGACAACTCCGCCTCAACCACAACACCCTCGACACTACCGGTAATCGCGACCCGCGTCGCCTGGTCAATCCCCGCGTCCTCTCCCCCGAAGCTGACGCCCAGAGTCTTGCTCCCCGAAAGGTTGAGTCCGGTCGTATCCGCCACGAGCGCGGTGGTATCTGTCACTCGAACAACGGCCGACTCCGACACTGGTACCTGGTCACTGGAAACTGGGAACTTGCGCAAGCGATACTCCCTCGGCATACCCGGAAGCCTGACGCACCGGTAGACGACCCGAATCGGGGCCCACTTCTCCGGCCTGCGCCAGAAGACTATCGAGCCGGTGTTGTAGTCAAACGTGTAGTCGGAGGAATCAAGCCGCACTCCGGAGACGTAGACCGTGTCCGTGCCCGGCACCAGAAAGCCAGAGGGGACTGTCCCCGCATGGGGACTGTCCCCAAAACCGGGGCCGACCCGGTAGACCGCGCTGATACCATCGCTGACAATCAGTGTCTGGCAGGGAACGCCAAGCGGCGAAGCGTCAACGGGGCTGAAGTCAAAAGTCAGAAGCCAAAGGGCAAAAGGCAAAGCCCAGGAGCGGAAGGTACGAGGTTGTGAAACGGTGAGGGACGTGTGCTATTCCGCCTCGGGTATCCGGTACACTCTGATCCGGGTTCCGGCGTCGAGGACTGCAAGACTGCCGCCGGCAACCGCGAACGATAGCGGGCTGACCGAATCCGGCAGGCTGTAGCCGGTCATCCTGCCGTCCCTCAGCACCCACACCTGCGGCTTCCCGCGGACTCCCATGCAGAGCGTGCCCTGCCCGTTACCCACGAGCAGGTCGCAGGCCGCGGGCAGGGAAAGCGACCGCGTCACGACGCCGCTGCGGTTGAAGAAGAAAAGCAGCCTCGAAGCGGCGCTCACGACCGCGAAGTTCCCGTCCTTCAAGGCGACCATCGCACCCGGGCGGGCTACCTCAGCCGAGCTGATGAACATCCGGCTCTCGCCGAACAGACCCTTGTACCAGATGGCGTTGCGGTCGGCATCACTCACCAGCATTATCCCGGGCTCGAAGCCTGCCAGTCCCACGACCCGCACGTTGCCCAGCCACGGCTGCAGGCTGAGCTTATCCTTGGACATCCGGTACAGCCTGTGGCCATCGTAGATGTAGATGTAGAACCGGTCCGCGACGATGCCGGCCGGAGCGGTCACGCGCTCGGTCAACGGGATTGTATCCAGGATTGATAGCGCCATGGTATAGCGAACGACCCGCGTGCCTGAGTTCTCCAATACGAACAGGGTCTCTCCATCCCGGCAGATGCCGGCAGCCGAAGACCCGAGTTCAATGGTCTGCTCCGGCTCAAGCTGCGCGAAAGAGCTCCCGGGCTCGACCCGACCTGCTCCCACACAGCCGGCCAAAAGGCACAACGCCGCGCCGACCGCGACCAGACAGCCCAGGACCCGAATCGGGAGCTCACCACAAAGACACAAAGACACAACCTGGTTCCGCTCCGATGCCCGCAATTCTGACTTCTGCCTTCTGACTTCTGCGATCTGACTTCGGTCGCACTCTATCCCCTTATCCCTCTGTCCCTGATTCCCTTCTCCGACTTCTGCATTCTGCACTCTGCCTTCTGCCTTCTGACCTCGTCTGTTCCTGCTCATGACCTATCTATTGTTGCCTCGAAGCGGTGAAAGTCAAGCCATTGCCGCTACTCCTCGACCACACAAAGCTGCGGGCGGAGTCCAACCGGTTTTCACCCCAAGGGGTTACAGGTGCACGTGCGACGACCAAAGGGAGTCGCGTACACCGCCTTAGGGGCGGAACCCCTGAGGTGCGGGGTTTGGGGTGAAAACGGGCGGGGTCCGGCAGCGGAACCCCGCCCGCAGTGCAGACCGAGCCGTGGAAAACTGGGGACAGTCCCTGGGAGTCGCACGGGGCCCTGCGAAGGTGCAGTCCCCGTTTTCCACTACGGCGCTATCGGCGCGGCGACGTTGAAGACGTCGGTGCGGATGGCCTGCAGCACGGCCTCGGTCATGCCGCGTCGAGCCTGCGCTCGCACAGCCGTCTGCCCCAACTCCTTCTCGCCGTCAAACCGGCCTTTGAGGCTCTTCATATGCGGCTGCCAGTATGCGCATGATAAGAATTCTTATCATGCGCATTCTCTCTCCTGTCATCGTAAGCTCCGCGTTCAGCGCTCATTACTCATAACTCGGTGGAAATGACACCCTCGTAGGGGGGAGGCTCTCCCCGACTCTTTGGCAGGCTCTT
>CAZSUX010000373.1:0-2643 GCA_964610135.1 uncultured bacterium
GAACGGGAACTACAAGGCGAAGTTCTCGGTCAGGCTGTTGGACCAGTTGAAGGACAAGCCGGTCGGGAAGTTGGTCCTCGTCACTGCGGTAACACCGACCAAGTACGGCGAGGGCAAGACGACCGTTTCGACCGGGCTTTCGATGGCGTTCAACCGGCTGGGGAAGAAGTCCATCGCGGTGCTGCGCCAGCCGTCGCTCGGCCCGGTGTTCGGCATCAAGGGCGGCGCTGCGGGCGGCGGGTATTCGCAGGTGCTGCCGATGGAGGACATCAATCTCCATTTCACCGGTGACTTCCACGCGGTCACTGCCGCGCACAATCTGTTGTCGGCGATGCTCGACAATTCAATCCACTTCGACAATCCGCTCCGGATTGACGGCCGGGAGATTGCGTTCCCGCGAACGATTGACATGAACGATCGCGTGCTGCGGACGATGGTGGTCGGGCTCGGTGGTAGGGCAGACGGGCCGGCGCGCGAGGACAGTTGTGTCATTACGGCTGCATCGGAGGTGATGGCGATATTGGCTTTGGCTGCCAACCGGGCCGACCTGAAGCAGCGGCTGGGTCGGATTCTCGTGGCCCTGAGCTACGACGACAAGCCCATAACCGCGAACGACCTGGGCGCTACCGGGGCGATGGCCGTGCTCCTGAAAGATGCGATCAAGCCAAACTTGGTGCAGACGACCGAGAACACGCCCGCGCTCATCCACGCCGGGCCGTTTGCCAACATCGCCCACGGCACCGCGAGCATCATCTCGGTCAACGCGGCCATGCGTCTTTCCGAGTACGCGGTGGTCGAGGCCGGGTTCGGGTCGGACCTCGGAGCGGAGAAGTTCGTCGACATCGTCGCGCCGCTGGCCGGCTGGAACATCGCGGCGTGCGTGCTCGTGGTCACGGTCCGTGCCCTGAAACACCAGGGCGGGGCCAGAGATGCGAAGAAGGGCACCATGACCGAGCTGTGGAAGGGTTTCGAGAACCTGCGCCGGCACATCGAGAACTGCCGGGCCATGGGGCTTGAGCCGGTCGTTGCGCTCAATCGGTTCGAGACGGACTCGGACGACGACATCGAGCTGGTGGAACGGTACTGCCGGGAGCACGATGTAGCTTGCACGCTCAGCACCGGGTTCACCGAAGGTGGCAAAGGTTGCGAGGGCCTGGCGCGAGCGGTGATGAAGCAGATAGAGGAGAAGCCGGGACAGAACAAACCTGTGTACGACTACGGCGCGAAGGTGGAGGAGAAGATTGGAGCAGTCGCCCGGAAGATATACGGCGCGGACCGAGTCGTGTACACACCGCGGGCCGAGCGCGACTTGAAGCGCATCCACGTGCTTGGGTTCGACAAGCTGCCGGTCTGCATCGCCAAGACCCCGCTTTCGTTCTCCGACGACCCGGAATGCACCGGTGTTTGCGACGGATTCAAGATAACCATCTCGGCGGTTCACATCCGCGCCGGCGCCGGGTACCTGGTTCCGGTCGCGGGCGAAATCGAGCTGCTGCCCGGGCTCGCCAAGAAGCCCAACGCCCTGAAGATCGACATCGCCGATGACGGGAAGCTCACCGGGTTGTCCTGAGCCGTGAAGCGCAGGCATCCGATTGACTACTCCCGGGCGAAGACCCGGCGTGAAATCCTGATTCGACAGCGCAGGGGGATATGGACACCGGAGCAGGTCGAGAGCCTTGCCGGGCACTTCCGTCTCAAGCCCGGTATGAAGCTGCTGGACGCAGGCTGCGGGTTTGGATACGCCATGCGCGCCTGGGGCAGGTTCTGCCTGCCCCGAGGCGTGCTGACTGGCCTCGACCGCGAGAAGCGGCTGCTTGCACAGGCCGCGCGCTACTGCCGTAGGGAGGGGCTGGGCAAGGCAGCGCGGTTTGTCGCCGGCGACATCTACAAGATGCCGTTCGAAAACAGGACCTTCGACTTCACCCTGGCTCATGTTGTTTTCTGCCATCTTGCCGAGCCGGAGAAGGCCCTGGATGAGATGATACGGGTCACCAGGCGAGGCGGATGCGTTGCCGTGTTCGACAACGCCCTGACCGGCGGGCCCGGCTCGGGCTGGTTTAGTTGGCATGAACCGAGCGTCGCCGAACGGCTGGCGCAATACGAGGTCGGCATCCGGATGATGGCCGGCCGCCGCGCCGTGGGATTCGGAGATTACTCGGTCGGCTGCCGTCTGCCGTCGTGGATGGAGTCGCGTGGCCTCCGGAACGTCGGGGCCCGGGTGAACGAGCGCGTAGCGTGGATTGCGCCGCCCTACTGTTCGCCTGAACAACAGACAACGCTACGGAACATGAAGGAGTCCCTGAAGGAGAGAGTTAGATTCCGGGTCGACAAGGCCGACGTCGAGCAGATGCGCGCGGGCGGGCTCTTCCGCGCCAAGTACGACCGGAATCAGCAGCGCAGCCGCGAGCATCTCCGTGTGCTCCGGAAGGCGATGAAGAACGGCACCGCGGCCTTCGCTGTTTCCCACCAGTTCTGGTGTGTCTGGGGCTTCAAGCCCTGAGCGCGCAAATCGCGGCTGGCTTGACACTTGTGCATTCGCGGCTAAACTTCGGCAGATTATGAAGGTTATGAATCTTATCCTGATTGGACCGCCCGGCAGCGGCAAAGGTACTCAGGCGGAGTTGCTGCGGGAGAAGAACGGGT
>CAZSUX010000374.1:0-2629 GCA_964610135.1 uncultured bacterium
GTTTGAGGCGCGAGGAGAGCGGTTCGATGTGGCCGGAACGGTGCTGTACAGTCTCGCCTTGTTCAGCCTGATGTATGGATTCACGCTGCTGCCCGTTGCATTCGGTGGAGTGTTGGTAGGGGTCGGCCTCGCAGGCCTCGCCGGTTTTGTGTTGCTGGAACGCCAAATCAAGAGCCCGGTGCTCGATATCAGCCTGTTCAGCGGGAACCGGGTGTTCGCGCTCTCCAACATCGCCGCTTTGGTGAACTACAGTGCTACGTCGGCGGTCGGGTTCCTGCTCAGCCTGTACCTGCAGTATGCGCGCGGGTTGGATGCACGCGCGGCCGGGTTCGTACTGGTCGCCGCGCCCGCAGTGCAGGCCGCGGTGTCGCCGCTGGCGGGACGGCTGTCGGACAAGGTCGAACCACGCATCGTCGCGTCAATCGGCATGGGCCTGACAGTCGTCGGACTGGTGTCGTTCGTGTTCTTGAGCGGCGGCACGCCGCTCGGCCTGGTAGTGGCAGGTCTGGTTCTGCTCGGGGCCGGGTTCGGGCTTTTCTCGTCACCGAACGTGAACGCCATCATGGGCTGTGTCGAGCGCCGATCCTATGGCATCGCGGCCGGTACGGTAGCGACCATGCGGATGGTGGGCCAGATGTTCTCGATGGGCATCGCCATGCTGCTGCTCGCGGTGTTCGTGGGTCGCGTGCAGATTACCTCGGCCCAGCACGCCGGGCTGCTCGCGGCGATGAGAGTTGCGTTTATCGTATTCGCGGCATTGTGCCTGGGAGGAGTGTTTGCGTCGCTGGCCAGGGGGAAGCTACACCGAGTCGCGAAGGATGAAGAGCAAAGGTAGTTGGACGGGCCAGGTCAGATGTGAGATGAGAGACGTAAGATGTCAGAGGTAGGATGAGCAATGTCAGAAGTAGGGGATAGATGGCGGCTCGGCGCGACTTGTGCCGGTGCCGGAGCGCGATAGTATAGCGCGTGCGGTTCAAGCATAACCCGGCGAAGACCTTCGGCCAGAACTGGGTCGGGGCGTTCCTCGCCTACGTTGTGATTGACGGGCTGTGCGCGGGACTTGGGATGGGAGTGCCGTTCTTCTGTATCCTGTTGGGGTTCTCGGTCGGATGGTTCGGCGCGGTGCGGGCGTGGCACTTCGTCCCGGGGCACGTGGGTGCGATGATGCGTAGCCTGCGCTACGCCTTACTTACTTCGCTCGTGACCCTAGTGATAATGGCTGCTATCTGGGGCCGTCTCGTGCCGCTGCTGTTCCACCCCATCATCAATCCGGGCAACATGGGGCTGCCGCTGCTGCTCTACGAACCAAAGGCGAGCCTCATCGGATGGCTGGTGCTGATGATACTCGTCTCGCCGTTCCTGCAGTTCCTGATGACCGTGTTCGGCTCGTTCGTTACCCTGCTGTTCGTGTTCAAGCGGTGGCCGGAGGGACCACCGCGCGTCGCCTAGACGACGCGCGGAAACCCGAAGTCCGAATCCCGAAACTCGAATCAAGCTCGAATGACCGAATGAAGGACGTGTACTATGCGCCCTGGGCATTGGGTCATTCGGGTTTGAATCGGTATTCAAGCTTCGAGTTTCGAGCTTCAGGCGATCGTGACTTCGCTCTCGGCGTCGAAGAAGTGAAGGTGGTCGGGGGCGAAGCCGACTGCCACTGAGTCACCCGGCCGCGGCGCGTCATGCGGCGGAACGCGGGCGATGAGCGCGTCGTTGCCGGCCTTGAGGTAGACGATGACTTCGTTTCCCATCTGCTCGACGACTTCGACGCCGGCCGGAAAACAGGGGACAGTCCCCCGGAGCGCTCGGCGCGCGGGACAGTCCCCGTTTTCCAGCACGATACCCTCGGGCCGGACTCCGAGTACAACCGGTTTGTCTTTGGCCGGGGCAAGCGGCGCGGCGAGTGCCGGGGAGAGGTCGAGGCGGAAGGAGTTGTGCACGAACACGGGCGGAGTTCTGTCCTCGATGCGACCGGAGAGGAAGTTCATTGGCGGCGACCCAATGAAGCCGGCCACGAACTTGTTGACCGGCCGGTTGTAGAGCGTCATCGAGTCGGCAATCTGCAGCAGCTTTCCGTCTTTCATCACGCCGATGCGCTGTCCCAGCGTCATCGCCTCGACCTGGTCGTGCGTGACGTAGAAGACGGTGGTCTCGAGTTGGCGGTGGATGCGGGCGAGTTCGGTGCGCATTCCCACGCGTAGCTTGGCGTCGAGATTGGAGAGCGGTTCGTCGAATAGGAAGACCTTGGGGTGGCGGACGATGGCGCGGCCGACGGCCACCCGCTGGCGCTGGCCGCCGGACAGGGCAGCAGGCTTGCGCGTCAGCAGCTCGGAGATACCGAGAATCCGCGCCGCTTCGTCGACTCGCCTGCGGATCTCGTCTTTCGGAGTCTTGCGCAGCTTGAGTGCGAACGCCATGTTTCCCTGCACCGACATATGCGGATACAGTGCGTAGTTCTGGAAGACCATGGCGATGTCGCGGTCCCGCGGTTCGACGTTGTTGACCATCCGCTCGCCGATGTAGATTTCGCCCGAAGTGGGTTCCTCGAGCCCGGCCACGAGGCGCAGGGTCGTCGATTTGCCGCACCCGGACGGGCCGACCAGCACGAAGAACTCCTTGTCCGCGACCTCGA
>CAZSUX010000375.1:0-1199 GCA_964610135.1 uncultured bacterium
TGGCGTATCGAAGAGTCCTTATCGGGCAAGTCATAAGTACAAAGGACAAAGGACAAAGCAAGTCTCGAAAGGCCGAAGTCGCGGACATCGGACTCCTGGCGCTGCGGCTGGTGATATTGCTTTTGTTCGCGGCCGTGTTCATCGGAGCGGTGTTCACGCACGTGTGGACCGAGCGGCCGCGACGGGTCGCAGTCATGCTCGACGTTTCCGAGAGCATGAGCGCGGTTGGGGCCGAGAGCGCGGCAGCGGCAGTCGCGGAGGCGTTTCTAATGCCGGAAGGGGCGACAAGACAGGAGTGGATGTTCGGAGACACGGCAATCAACGAAGAAGTCAAAGGCCAGAAGGCAAAAGCCAAAAGCCAAATCGCCGAAAGGACCAGGATTGGGGCGGCGCTGAAGACGGTGGGGAAGGCGCGGCCGGGCGCAGTGGTGCTTCTGAGTGACGGGCAGGATAACGGTCAGGTAGATGCGGTCGCGGCCGCGCGCGACATCGGCGTACCGGTGTATGCGGTCGGGTTCGGTGGCCTTGCGAAGCGCAACGCGAGCGTCGAGCAGGTGCTGCTGCCCGCGGTCGTGTACTCAGGGGACACAGTCGATGTTCAGGTGCGCGTGATGACAACCGGATTCGGGGATGAACCGCTAAGAGGAGCGGATTCAACCACAAAGACACCAAGGCACAAAGAGGACCGGGACGCGGAACCGGAACCCCCGAACCCCAGAACCCCTGACCCCGGCAAAGCGCGGGTCAGGCTTCGTGGACAGGAGCGGGAAGTGCCCATCGGGCCCGGTACATCTGAGCAGGACGTGCCGTTCCGGATGATCTTCAACAGGTCAGGCAGGCAGGTCATCGAGGCACGGCTGGACAGTCTGATAGAGGAGAGCAACTACGCCGACAACACGCGCAGTGTCACGGTTGACGTCCGACCGGGACGCGTGCGGGTTGCCTATGTGACCAACCGGCCCGGACCCAATACCCGGATGATACTGAGGGCGCTGGCGAGCGATGAACGGATTCAGGTGGATACGGTGGTTTCGGTGACAGGCGACATCGATGCAAAATGGGGACAGTCCCGCGGAGCGCTGGACGCGCGGGACAGTCCCCATTTTCCCGACGTCTTCGTCCTCGATGACGTTGTCGAGAATGGTAGCCCGGAAGTCTGGCAGTCGATTGCGGATGGTGTGCGGGCCGGAGCGGGAGCT
>CAZSUX010000375.1:1299-2626 GCA_964610135.1 uncultured bacterium
AGGCAAGGGCAGGGTCGTCTACGTGGCAGCGTACCCGCTGTGGCGCTGGGGATTTGGACCGGAAGAGAAGCCGGAGCAGGGCACGCCGCTTTCGACATTCGTGGCCGGCGTAGTGCGGTACCTGGCAGAGCGTGACACCAGTCCATTCTGGCTCGAGGCCAACCCGCCGGATCTGTACCAAGGCCAGCCGGTGCGCCTGGTCATGAGAGCAGTTGCGCCGGACGGGACGCCGTGGTCGGGACTGAGTGTGATGGTGCAGGTGGTGAGAGACACGATGGACACGGTTGTCCGGCCGAAGTCAGAAGTCAGAAGGCAGAATGCAGAAGGCAGAAGTGAGGACCAGAGGCCGGCGACGGCTACCATGCCGATGACGGAGACGAGCGCAGGAGTCTACGAGGCGACTGTCGAGGCGCTGGGACCGGGACGGTATCGGGCGGTTGCGACCGCAGAAAACGGGGACAGTCCCCCGGAGCGCTCGACGCGCGGTACAGCCCCCGTTTTCCTCGGCAGGGCAACGACCGAGTTCGTAGTGGCCGAGCAGGCGCTCGAACTTGCCAACACCGGAATGAATGAAGGACTGCTCAGGGCGATGTCCGAGGCCGGCGGCGGGAGGTTCTTTCGCTCTGATAGCCTACCGCGCGACGGGGTCGCAATCACGCTTGGTTCATACCAGCGTCGGTTCGTGTTCGACCCGAGGCGGGCGGTCTGGGCTTACGTGCTGATCGCGCTGCTGGCAGGCGCGGAGTGGTTTCTGCGGCGAAGGAGAGGACTACTGTGAGGAGAAGACCGAATTCAGAATCCAGAAGTCAGAATGCAGAATGCAGAAGTCTGACGGAGTGCAGTCAACCGAACGCAGAAGTCGGAAGTCAGAATGCAGAAGTGCGGAGTCGAGATAGCCGCGAAGGCACGAAAGCACGAAGAGAAGGGGGCTCCGCATTCGGACCTTCGGGCTTGAATCGTCATTCTGGTTTCGGGCTTCGAGCTTCCGGGTCGTCGTCGCGAGCAGATCGTCAACGGACCAAGACCAGACTGGCTGTGGTCGTGCTGCTCCTTGCAGTCGCGGTTGGCACGGCCCAGGCCGGCACCGGGCAGGCGGCAGCAGACTGGCTCAGGGCCAAGGGACTTAGTCCTGAACTCGTCGTTGTTCTCATCGCAGCTCTGCCGATAGTCGAGTTGCGCGGAGCCGTACCCGTCGGCATTCTCGTGTTCAACATGCCCTGGTGGCAGGCTGTGCTTTGGTCGCTGCTGGGCAATATCGCACCGATTCTCCTTGTGCTTTTCCTGCTTGAGAAGGTCGTCGCCTGGCTCAGCCACGTCTCTCTGTTCC
>CAZSUX010000376.1:0-2617 GCA_964610135.1 uncultured bacterium
TGGACAAGGAGCTCTAGTCGTTGCTCGCGAGGTAGCGGACGAAGTAGCGGTGGAAATAGCCGAACAAGTAGCCCGCATCGTTCCCCGGGATATTCCTCGGGTCGTGACTTCGGAGACCACGGGGATAGCTACGGGGGAGGCATAGGAGGGGTCGGAAAGAAAATGGGGGCTAGCGTATTGGGACTAGGGAAGTTAGGACCTTTCCCTTAGGCCGACGGAATGTGTGCTATACTACATATTGAGACTCGGGAGTGGACGGCAATTCTGATCGCCCGCGCGTCAAGAATCGCTGACCGCGTCGCCGCTCCCATCAATCTGCAGTCTCCAGTCTGCAATCTGAAATGCCGCTGTGCCGCGCCTTGACATCGCTCCGTAACAGGTGAGTCGGATTCTCCTGCTGTTTGTGCGAAGCTCAGTAGGTGCGGACCGAGAGGGCAGAGTGCGGGAGGCGGACCGGTCAGACGTTGCGTTCGACGCGCGCGTGCCAGCGGAATTTGGGCGATCCTATTGACCGACGACGGCCCTCGATGTAGAATGGCGCGATGCAGTCGTCAGGAAGGGCCTGCAGTCGCGACCGAGTTGCGCTTGTGCTGATTCTCGGGTTCTCACTTCTGACCAAGCTCGGTCTGGCTCTCCTCGTCTGGTTCCACAACCGTGTCGCAATCTGGCACCCGGATTCAGCCTCCTACCACTACTTGGCCTTGAACATGTTCAGGCCCGGCGTATTCAGCCGGTCGAGCGGCCCTCCGTTCGTGTACGAGGCGTTCCGTACGCCCGGCTACCCGCTGTTGCTGTCCGCCGTGTACCCGGTATTCGGCGATTCCCCGCTGCCGGTCATCATTCTGCAGTCGTTTATTGCCACCGGTACAGTTGCGCTCACGTGGCTTCTGGGCAGAAAGCTGTTCGGTTCACGAGTCGGCACGTGGGCAGCGGTTCTGCTGTCCCTGGACGTCGCGAGCGTCTGTTCGGCCCAGATGTTGATGTCCGAAACGGCGTTCACGCTGCTCGTGCTGACGGCCATCTGGCTGCTGGTGGGGAGTCTCTTTCCGTTGCGCGGCTGGGTCGGGTTTGCGTTGTCGGGACTCGCGCTGGCTTGCGCGATTCACGTACGGCCCATCGGGTACTACCTTGCGCCGCTCGGTGCTGTCGGCATCGCGGCCTTCCTTGTGTTGAGAGACCGGCTGACCGTTCCTCGCCGGGTCAGGTGGCGCTTGGCCCTGACCCGCGCCGGTTCATTCCTGCTCGCACCGGCCCTGCTTGTCGGTGGCTGGCAAGCGAAGAACCTGCAGAGGACAGGCAGCGCGCGGTTCAGCCATCTCGAAGGCCTCAACATGTACTTCTACCGGGCCGCGGGCGCGATTTCGATGCGCGATCACAAGCCGTTGTTCCAGGTTCACCGCGAAATGGGAATGGAAACCGAGCGTACCGACTTCACCGGCTGGGTGGCCAAACGTCCGGAGTTCGCCGGTCAAAACCACGCAGTGCTAGGCGAGCAATGGCTACGTGACGGGATCGCAACCATCGCCCGCAACCCGGGTTGGTACATGCTCATGCACCTGCGCAGCACGGCGGCGCTGCTGTTTGACCCGGGGACATTCTGCCTTGCCGTTCTGGCGGGAGTCGAGACGGACCAGCGGGGACAGGAACTGCTCGCCCATCTTCAGGTTGCGCCCGCGTCGTTCCTGGCCATGATATGGTCCGTGCATCGGTTCCTCTTCCTCTCATCTCTGTTCGCACTGGGCTATCTTGCCTTCATCTACTCAGGCGTAGTGCTCTGGTTGACGCGCGCGGCGCGTGGCAGATGGACGCCGGGTGTAGTGGTTGTGGTTGCGGTGCTCGCGTACTTCATCGTCATCTCCGCCGGACCCGAGGCGGCATCACGTTTTCGCGTGCCCTTGGCACCCCTGCTCGCGCTCCTGTCCGCCGCTGGCTGGCAGCGACTGCGCAATGGCCGCTGACAGCGGCCGACGGTTTGGCTCTTCCGCTATCCTAGCCATCACAGGACGCATTCGACTGACACATGATGAGTACTCGGCCGGGCTACAACGTCAGCGACCGTCGCAACATCCGTGAGGCGCGGCGGGGCAGGATTCCGGGCACCATCGGACAGGCGGGGAGGGCTTTGGATAGGGGGAGCCTGGGACGGAAGGCCGAAGACCTGCGGCCCGGGGTCAGCGGCCGGAGTTCGTATACCGGCCACCACTGTCACCGTACGGTTACAGCCTGTCACCCTACGGTTACACTTTCGGCGGCCCGCTTCGTCTAAGCCACGCATTCTCAACCCGTGAATCTTTGGCATGAGTGATGCGCTCGGCGATCCGATGACAATGGCTGCTACCTGGACCGGTCAGCCAAACGTGATGTCTGACAGCGGACCACTGCCGATCCGGGTACACCACGGTTACGCGCGCGGCGCGGCGGCTGGGGTTCGGTCATGTCTCGAAACCACGCGGGTGCGCGCGAGGTGCGACAGGCGGGTTTGTTGCGGCAGACACTCGTCAAGGCTAACCGATTGAGTCTGAAGGGTATACCCCCCCCCCGTTTCCTCACAGTGGATGCTGCGACCGAGGTGTGCGACGACAGAGAACCCGGCTGCAGGCGGGAAACGTATCTGCAA
>CAZSUX010000377.1:0-2609 GCA_964610135.1 uncultured bacterium
AGGGGTAGAACCTCGCGGATTCTTGCATCCATCAAGTTGTACGCAGGTATGTTAGCCTGATACCAAGCGAAGTCAATGCAGAACTGCGACCCCGGGTCCGAAACAGATGGCCACGAAGTCACGAAAACGGAGTGAAACGGACTTCTGGCATTCTGCACCCGTTCGTTTCGTGTGTTTCGTGCTTTCGTGGCTTCCATATCGGTTTTGGGGTGCGACGAGGAGCGGATGTCCGCAGATTACGCAGATGACGCAGATTCACGGACTCACAGGTTTCTTTGTGCGAACTCTCGCCTATTGGGCGCGGCCACTACTTGCGGCTTCGCCGTCGGTGCGAACGTACAGCTGGCCGGTCAGAGACGGTGAACTCGGCCGCGTCAGGCTCCGTGCCAGCCTGTTCTTCCTCCCAGGGAATTGCCTTCCCGGCCCGGACACGGGCCCGCGCCTGCGCGATCCGCGTGGCAAACCGCGGGTCGTTCTCGGGTAGGTGGTCGTCGCCGGACTCCCAGCGTTGGGCAGGACGCAATCGTCGGGCGACGCAGTCCCGAAGGTAGAGGTTAATCAGGCTCTGGTAGGGAACCCCGGTCTCCGCAGCCAGCTCCTTGAAGTAGGCAATCGAGGCGTCATCCAGCCGGATTGTCACCGACCGCTTCAGCCTCCCTGCGTACGGGTTCCTTCGGCTCTTCATCCGGGCAAAATCGTAACTTGCTCTCATATCTCTTGGCTCCAATACGTTTCTTCCTCACTCCGTTGCGCCCTGCGGGCCGAGATAATGCGAATGACGGACTCGCTCTCCCGGTAGCAGTGACACACGACCAGCACCCGAAGGCGGCTGCTGATGCCCAGCAGTATGAACCGCTCCTCAATCTCGGAGTGGTCCGGGTCGGCGTACTCACGTGCGTTCTCGTCGTAGAAGACGGTCCGGGCCTCGGCAAAGGAGATCCGGTGCTTGCGCTGATTGGCGCGGTCCTTCTTTTCGTCCCAGACGAACGTCAGACCGTCCATAGTTACATTGTATGTATTATAGCCATACGGTCAATAGTGGGCCGCAGATAGAAAGAAGGTCTCCAGTGAACGATAGGATTCAGCTACTGGGGCGGGTCGTAGACAACGCCCATGAACAGTATCGCGTCGGATATGGTGTCCACGATAGCAAAGAAGAATGGGCGGTCAGCCACAACTGCTTCCATCTGGATTGGACCTCCGAATACAACCTCGCCAGTGGTTGCTGCGGCCCGGGTACCTTCTTCGTCGACTTCTATGAACACTTTGTGCATCGCATCGCCGATCCACACCGGCTGCAATGGCGACTTCGCCACCATCGGCGTGAAGTCGGCGTGGGCGGAGTCGAATGCGGTCGTCATACCCATGGCCATCAGGTTTGACTTCAGGCTGGCTTTGTATTGTACCGTGAACCTTGGCAGGCCAATGTGCACTCTCACCGAGCCAAACCCGGACGTCCACTGTCGCCAGTTGGAATCGCTGAGCTGCCGCAGGAAGTCGGGGAGTCCATTCGTGTCACGAGGTACGAAGACGTACATCGAGAATCTGTCGCCGGCGAACGGCAACGCTACTGCCGAGAAGCTGCTGGTCTTCAGATACCCGAACCTTCCCTTCTGCACCATCATCTGTCGCTCGACTCGACTGCCGTCCATGAGATGGAAGGGGCTGGGTGACGTCAAACCTCGGTTGAACGGTTCGGCCCATTTGCACCGGAAGTAGATTGCACTCAGCAACAAGGCGACGTCGTTGGAGTCAAGCGCGCCAATGATGGTCGGGATAAGGCCGTGCGTCTTGTCCGCGACCCAGCCGTTGACATCCCGCACCGCGGTTGGACTGGCGAAGTCAAGGGTCCTCGCGCTCGCGGAGTAGTCTCGGCTGCACACGTCCAGGAACGGTTTGGTGAATTCCAGCCCCTTCCGCCCCCAAATCGAATTCGCAATCGTCAGCTGCGCAGGGCTGCCGAAATCTGCGTACGTACGGAGCACTGCCGCGTTAGCGCCGTTGACCACATCGAGCGCCGCCACGGGCGTACCTAGCACTCCTGCGATCTCGGTCCGAGTCTTGCCCCCGGCTCCGTTCGCGGTGAGTGCCAGACACATCTCGACGCTGACCGGCGAAATGACCACGTTCCTTGTGGCTGAATTCGACACGAGTTGCGAGAAGAGCTGAAACCCGAGTTCCCGCGTGCCGGTCACGAACGTAGTCCTAGACATGCTCGCTGTTGTTGTGACGTCACTCTCTGTAGGCGCCGCCATAATGACCGCGAGCATCGCAGTCAGGCTAAGCACCATCGTCAGCCGGCCCCTCCGTTCGCCTGACTTGGCCAGCCAGCGGTTCCCGCCTGCATCAGTCGAGGGCGAGCGCGACTCGCGGTGCTCCATCGGGCGAATACTACTTCTGCGGACCGGGATGTCAAGGCGGCGGCGCGCCTCGGAGGCGCGGGGGATTGGAGGGGCGAGACCCTCTCACTTCGTTCAGGGCGGCTCAGCGCCGGTTCCCGGTGACCAGTCTGCAGGTGGCAGTGCGGACGACCAGGGCCTACGGTCTGCGTGGACGACGGCGGGGCGGCTTCGTCGCGGGCTTGTCCCGGGCGACGGGCGTTTGCTCGT
>CAZSUX010000378.1:0-2600 GCA_964610135.1 uncultured bacterium
GAAAGGTGCTGGCGGTGCTGAACAAAGTGGACCTGGTCAGGGAAAAGAAGGACCTGCTCCCGGCGGTGGACCGACTGGTCCAAGCCGGGTTTCCGGACGTATTCATGGTGTCGGCGCTCAAGGGTGGCGGGGTCGAAGACCTCAAGACCGCGATAGCAGCGCGACTGCCTGAGGGGCAGCCGTTCTACCCGCTGGACGCGATTGCCGACCGGCCGGAGAAGTTCTTCGCCGCCGAGTTCGTCCGCGAGGCAGTGTTCAACCTCTACGGTGATGAGATACCCTACTCGACTGCGGTCGTTGTTGAGGAGTTCAAGGAGCGGCCCGACCGCAAGGACTACATCCTCGCCACCATCTACGTCGAGCGGGATTCGCAGAAGGCGATTGTCATCGGTAGCGGCGGCAGGGCCCTGAAGCGGGTCGGGTCACAAGCGAGGCGAGAGATAGAAGCGTTCACCGGCCGCCCGGTCTTTCTTGAACTCAGGGTCAAGCTCGCCGAGGCCTGGCGCAAGGACGAGCGGTTCATCCGCGAGAACGTGTACGGCCGCGAGTAGTTCGGCTAGCCGGAAACCAGAATTGAATCGCCGAGAATGCCAAGACCGTCGGAGCAATGCTCAGTGTCTTCAGTGCGCTCCGGCGGTCTTGGCATTCAGTCGGGAGGACTGGATGCAGCGTCGACTACTGCTCGATCGACTCCGACGCCTTGATGATGGAGCGCTGTACGATGCCCTTGACCAGTCTGAAACCGATGATCGCGGCGATGACCACGAACACCACGATCACGATGTACTCAAGCATCGTTTGACCGCTTTCGTCCTTCAGCAGTCTGCGTATCATTTGTGACTCCTTCGTTCGTTTTTGGCTCTGCCGCAGCCAACCGCCTCAGGCCCTGTTGCAGGTTTGCACCAGAGCGCACCTGCGATTTCCGCGCGCAGATCCAGGCTTCACAACGCGGTAGTCCGGGACCCCGACCTTCCATTGGCCGCGGTCGATCCGGACACCGCCACTGGCCTATTGCAGGGTTCGTGCCACTCATCGCGCTCGTCCCTGGTGGCGAATCAACGCTGGAAGTTGCTCACGCTCCGGGCTTTGCGCCGCTCGGGCTTACGCGGACGGCAGGGGTCGTGTCGAGATCTCCAGTCCAAATGCCTCCATTGTGTTTGGAGGTTTGGAGGTCTGGAGGCTGAGTGACGGTTACTGCGGTACTGCTGCTGCAACCTAGAATCCGGAATCTGGGTTGGCTGGTAGCCCGGATGGCTGCAGCAAATGCGTCACGGTCCTCGATGGTCCGAAGCGGGTCGAGGATTCGCGGCGGGTTGACATCCATGCCGTGCTCTGCTACAACTTCCGGATGATTACGCCCGCGCAGTCCGACAATTCGCTCATCGCGTGCTGCGGCCTGTACTGCGGAGCGTGCAGTTTCCGGGTCGCGTTCGAGGAGAACGACCGGAAGCACCTCACCCGGATGCCGGCGAAGTACGACAAGTACAAAGATGCGCCGATGGACCGGTGCGACGGGTGCCGGGCCGGTGAATGCGGCCACGGGTTCACGGCCTGCGCCGCGGCCCACGGCGTGGAGCACTGCGGCCGTTGCGACAGTTTTCCCTGCTCGCGGCTGCGGGACTTCACGCGCGACGGCATCCCGCACCACGCGGGCGTGATAGACAACCTGGAACGCATACGCCGGGTCGGCGAGCGGAAGTGGCTGGAGGAACAGACGGCGGCCTGGCGCTGCCTCTGCGGCGCGCGACTATCCTGGTATCACCAGACCTGTGACCGATGCGGCCGGCCGGCAGTCGACCTGAAGTCCAACCGGGATCACCGGCCGGGCGGTAGCGTAGACCGCGAGCGGGAGAATTCCCCCACAGAGAATCGGACGGACAGCAGGTAGGATGCTTGCACACCCGATGTGCCCACGGTGCCGCGAGGTCGAATTGACGCCGGTGCAGACCGGCGCGACAATCCTCGACCGCTGCGGTCGGTGCCGTGGCCTCTGGTTCGACGCCAGGGGCGGCGAGCTGGAGGAAATCCTGAAGCTGGGCTGGGAGCGCGTGCCCGAGACTCTGAAACATCCCGGCCCCGCCACCGACCCGAACCGAGCCGCGCCGGCCGGACAATCCAAGCCGGTACCTCTGCTGTGTCCGCGCTGTGCCAGCGACATGACGAGCTACTGGTACGGGGGCGAGGCAGAGAAGACTTTCCTGGTCGACGCCTGCCAGCTCGGACATGGGGTCTGGCTGGACTCCGGCGAACTGGAGAAGGCGTTCCAGGCGCTCAAGGCATTCTCCCGGACCCGGGCCGAGATGGAGCGCTCCGGCGAGGTTGACGATGCCCTGGCCAGGGCCGAGTCGGGGGAGTGGGGCCCGAAGAGCGTGTTCGGGAACCCGTTCTGGGAGTACCTGGCCACGATGCTGAACATGAAGGTGCAGCACTGACAATCTCCAGCGCAGCGGCTCGCGGCCAGGGCGGCAGTCCGGCCTCAGCTACTGCAGCCTACTAACTGGTAACTGCGAACTGGAAACGGGAAACTCGCACCGGAGGTGCGTCGGCAGGGAAGACGCCGCTCGGCCACGGAGCCGACCGGGATTCACACAACATCCCCA
>CAZSUX010000379.1:0-2577 GCA_964610135.1 uncultured bacterium
TTCTGAATCCAGTATTCTGACATCTGACTTCTGACTTCGGCTTGCCCTCAGGCTCTACGCCGCCTCAGCCGGGCCGGCGATGGTGCCAAGGTAGATCGCGCCGAGTGTCACGACCGCGCCCGCGGCCTGCAGGACGGTCACCGGATGCCTGAAGAAGAGTACGTCCCAGACCGACGCGAGCAACGGTTGCAGGAGCAACGTGAGGCCCGCAAGCGAACGGCGCACTCGCGGAAGTCCGCCGGACATCAGCACCCACGCGAGCACCTGCCCGATGACGCCGAGAGCAATGAGTAACCCGAGGCTGGGCGCATTGGGTATCGCGAAGCTCTCGCGCTGAACCAGCGCGATGACGCCGAGGAACGCCGCGCAGCAGACCGACACGGTTGCCATGTTCGACACGCGTCCACCCAGACCGGCGCCGTGCTGCAATCGACGCAGGGCAACCAGATAGCCGGCGTAGCAGAAGGCGCTCCCCAGGCCGAATACGACTCCCAGCCGGAAGGCCGGATTGCCGAGCCGCCAGTCAACGCCGACTATCATCGCCAGGCCTACGATGGCCAACGGCACAGCGACGGCCAGCCGCCAGGTCAGCTTCTCGCGGCCGAAAGCCAGCCCGATGCCGGCCATCGGGAATACCTGGCAACCCACGAGGATGGTAGCGAGTCCCGGCCCGACCAGCCGGATGCTCCGATTCCACATCGACATGTCGAAGGCGAACGCCAGCGCCGCGGCCGCCGCGAGCAGAACGGACTGACGGTCAAGTCTGAGTCGTTCTCGCGCGACAAGGACGATGACAAGCAGTATTGCGCCGCCGAACACCATCCGGTAGAACGCAGTGACGGTCGGCGCGACCGCGAGCAGCCGCACAATCGGCCCGGTGAAACTGACGATTGCCGCGCCAGCGGCCAGTGCGAGAATGGAGTTGCGCGTCCCGGCTGCCGGGCGGTTCGAATTCACGCGGGAATCATATGCGGTTGGGCTGCATTGTCCAACTCAGGCTCAGGGCGGCAGGCCCTCGCTGGCCGACTGACGCGGGCAGGCGGGTTTGGATATCCGCTACTTCTCTTCCTGTCCCTCCTTGGACCAGAACACGATTTTCCACTCGCCGTGGGCAGCGCCGTTCTCGTAGGGCACGTTGATCTCAAGGTCCTCGCCCTTCGCGAGCCTGGCGACAGGCACCGAGAAGACCACGCCATCACCCTCGATGGAGCCGATCGCGAAGCCGGGATATTCCCACTTCAGCTCCGGCTCGGCAATCGAGAAGCTCTCGTTGTAGCGGAGCCAGACCGTGGGTACGAGCGGCACGGGCGGCATGCTGTCCGGAACCTCGCGGTGCGCCATCTCGAACGTCAGCACCTGGAGATTCGGTACGAATGGACGCGGGCCCGACGTTATCCTCGGCTGAATCGTCTCGTTCGGATCCTCCCAGGCCGGCGCGATGACAAACGGGCCGATAGTACCCTCGCCCGTGACTTGGGGGACCTGCATTGCCGGAGCGCCGGCAACATCCGAGAGCCGCTTCTCGAACCACGCCTCGAAGTCATTCGACGGCGACGGCCCGAACCGTACGTTCTTGAACTCGCCGGTCGAAGTGTAACTTGAGAACCCGCCCTGCTCGCCCTCCGGGCTGACCTCGCGCGTGTAGCTCAACTGAATGGTGATATCGTAGTCGGCCGAACTCACGAAAATCTGCTTGTCGGCGAACGCGGGCCCATACGCCAACGCGGCAACGGCCGCCGCGAAAAGAACTGACTTCCTCAGCACAGGCATCTCCTTTGTTGATGAGGACAATGATAGCGCGAAATGCAGTCTGCGCCAGTGCCGGGTCGGGAACACGTCCACAGGGCGGTGCGAGGGCAGAGCAAGGATAGTCCCCATTTCGTCCTTCGAGTTTCAATCGTCATTCGAGCTTGGGAAAACAGGGACAGTCCCTGCAGGTGCTCGGCGCGGTACAGTCCCTGTTTTCCGGCCGGCCTAGAGGATCTCGCAGCGGCCCGCAAAGCAGGCCGGTTCGACGTCCACGGTCGTCGTGTCGCCGGTCATCGCCTCAAACCGGCCGAGCTGTGTGAAATCGAGCTTGGGGAACCTGGCTGCCAGGTCGCGGTACGTCGCCTCGTCGATCTCCTCGAACGGCGCCAGCTCGTACTCGGCATCAGCAAAAGGGTAGAACGTAACGCCGACGATTTCTTCCCAGTGCTCGTACACGTAGTTCGCGACCTTCAGCCATTCGTCCGGCCGCACGTAGACCGTACAGGAAGCGTTATGCGTGCACCAGTGCTGCTGCACCTTGCGGTACCAGTCGAGCTGCTTGAGCGCGTCCATCTGGTCGCGGAAGACCGCGGTCGCGGGCGCCTGGATCGGGAAAGTGACAACCGCAGTCGTGAAGTTGTCGCGCGTCTGACCGGTCTCCGGCTCCCACGGCAACCCCTGGGCGCGGAGCAGGGCAAAGACCGGGTCGTTGGCCGCAATCCGGTACCGGCGCATATAGAAGCGGCTCCACCGCGGATGCAGCCCGCTGGCGGAATCGACCAGTTGCGACACCGTGCCCGACGGCTTGACGCAGGTATAGGCGGTGGC
>CAZSUX010000380.1:0-2566 GCA_964610135.1 uncultured bacterium
CGTGGCTGGGACTGGTTCGCATTGGGCGACTCGCGCGATTCCGCCATTACCCGGGGCGCAGAAAACCTGATGCCCGGAATTGGCGAGGTGCCAGACGAGCGCGTGCTCGCGGCCCCCGCCGCCGACGACCAGAACTCTCAATGCCTGAGCAGCCTCTCCAGTTTCGCCGCCTTCATTGCCGCATGCCAACTGCCGAAATACCGCACCGCGGCTGCGTGCAAAGTGCGGTAGCGCTTGCGCACCGGGATAGTCGTACTCAGGTCGAGTGCCTCGGCCCGCATCCGCTTGATCTCAGATACGATCTCGGCCTTCGACCACTCCTTCTGGCGCTTGATCTTCGCGTAGTCGAACCCGGCAGCCTTGATCGCCTGCCGCCAGGAACCGAAGTAGACCGCGGCGGCGCCGACCAGGCCGCCGTGAGTCTTCTCGGCCGCGCTCACGTGCAGCGGTTCGTCGGCGGCCTTGAGTTCGCGGATCTGCGCCACGATCTTCGGACGATTCCAGAAACACTTCCGCCGGATTGACTCGTAATCGAGCCCGGCGGCCTTGACGGCACTCTCCCAAACGCCGTAGTACTTGCGCCCGGCATAGGCGAGCGCGGGGTAGTTGCGGGCGATATGGCCGGAATTGAGCTGCTTGCCTCCGCGGCTCAGTTCGCCAATCTCCCTCAGCACCTCTTCTTTGGACCATCGCTTGTAGGAACGCTTCATAGCAACCTCCCACAGAAATCTAGCCCATCCATCTGGATTTGTCAAGCCGTGGTCACCCGCTTGACAACCCGGCAGGACACTCTAATATCCTCGCGATGAAGCAACTCCTCCTCGAAATCGGTACTGAGGAAATCCCGGCCTCGTTCCTCGGGCCGGCGCTCGCGGACCTCGAGCGCCGACTGCGCGCCGCCCTGTCGGAGAACGACATCCCGGCCGGCTCGTCCGAGCTCTTCTCGACCCCACGCCGGCTCGCTCTCCGCCTGAAAGAAGTGGCCGACGGCAGGCCCGCGCAGGTCGTCGAACTCCAGGGCCCACCCAAGCGGGCGGCGTTCGATGCCCAGGGCAACCCCACCAAGACCGCGGTCGGGTTCAGCGCAGCCCACGGCAAGACCCCGGCCGACCTGTACGTCAAACCGACACCGCGCGGCGAGTACGTCTTTCTGAAGAAGCAGGCCGACGCGGTGCCGACAGCCAAGGTGCTGCGAGAGGGTCTGCCCGGAATCATCGCCGCGCTTCCCTTTCCCAAGAACATGCGCTGGGACGCGACCCGCCTCAGATTCGCCCGGCCGATTCGCTGGCTGGTCTGCCTTTTCGGGTCGGACATTGTCGAGTTCGAGCTCGGCGAGCTCAAGTCCGGCGCTGGTTCGCGGGGCCTGCGCAACTCGGATTCGCCCTCATTCCGCATCCCGAGTCCGGCCGAGTACGAGTCAGCGCTCAGAACACATGGTGTAATTGTCCCGCGCGACGCCCGTCGCAAGACAATCGCGGATGAGCTGAACCGCCTTGCCGCCACCACCGGAGGCCGGCCGGTCGAGGACGAGGAACTGCTGGACGAAACCACAGACATCACCGAGTCACCGGAGTTGCTCCTCTGCTCGTTCAGTGCAGACTACCTCAGCCTGCCCGCCGAAGTACTGACCACGGCGCTCAAGAAGCACCAGCGCTGCTTCTCCATCCGCAAGGCCGAGGGACATGACCGAAATCCACCGAAGATTTCGGATCGTGTCCCAAGTGCCGATAGCGCGCTCCTCCCCAACTTCGTCGCCGTCACCAATACGCCCGGATGCGACCAAGCCACCGTGACCGGCTGGTACGAAAAGGCCGCCGAGTCGCGGCTCCGCGACGCCCGCTTCTTCGTCGAAGCCGACCTCAGGCACGGCCTCGAAGCGCTGGTCGAAGAAGAGAAACAGGTAACCTGGATAGAAGGCATGGGCACCTACTACGACAAGACCCAGCGCCTGCGCAAGCTGTGCGAGGTCCTGGCCCACGTGGCTCCAGACACAGATGCAGAAGCACTCGACCGCGCCGCGCTTCTGAGCAAGGCCGACCTGCTCACCAACATGGTACGCGAGAAGGAATTCACGTCCCTGCAGGGACGCATCGGCGGCATCTACGCCCGCAGGCTGGGCGAACCGCAGGCCGTGGCCGACGCCATTGCCGAGCAATACCTGCCCCGGTTCACCGGCGACAAGCTGCCGCAGACCCACAACGGTGCCCTGCTCTCTATCGCCGACAAGCTCGACAACATCGTCGCCGCTTTCCTGACCGGCGAGATTCCCACCGGGTCCGAAGACCCATTCGCCCTGCGCCGCCAGGCGACCGGCTTGCTGACTATCGTGCTCAAACAGAACCTGCCGATTGACGTTGGCGAACTCGTGACGGCGGCCATCCGGCTCTTCCCGTCCGCCAAGGACGAATACGCGTCCCAGATTCCCGGACTGCTTCGCGAACGGCTCAATGCACTGCTGGCGGATGAGGGCATCCGGTACGACATCGCGGCCGCAGTTATGGAAACGAGCTGGCAGCAGCCGGCTCAGGCGATGATTCGCGCCAACGCGCTCTCCGCCTTCCGCGAC
>CAZSUX010000381.1:0-2530 GCA_964610135.1 uncultured bacterium
TCAGGACCCAGCCGATGCCGATGATGAACACGGCCGGCGAGTAGTCGTTCAGGATACGGGACTCGCGCTGCTTGCGCGGCAGGTCCGGGTAGCGCTCAAGGATTTCCTCGGCGTGAATGAACGGCAGGTCCTTGGGCAGGTTCGGGTAGCGCGGGTCTTTGAGCTGCGGGTACATCTGCTGCACGAAATCCTCGGCCCCGGTGATGACCTTCCAGATCTTCCGGACGACCTTCTTCAGGAACTCGAGGTTCCGGTCTTCTTTCGTGATGACGCGCTCCCAGTCCCACTGGTCGACGTAGGACGAGTGGTCGTGGTCGAGGAAGTAGTCCTTGCGCACCGCGCGCATGTCGGTGTTGATTCCTTCGCCGACGTTGCAGCCGTACTGCTTCAGCGCGAACCGCTTCCACTTCGTCGCCGCCTGCACGATCTGCGCGTTCATCCGCGGGCTGATACCGAGCCCGCAGGGGAAGTCGATCGGCGTGCGCGAGCCGTCGCGGTCGAGGTTGTCGTTCATGCCGCTCTCTTTCTCGACGATGAGCGGCACCTGAACCATCTGCAGGTTCAGGGCCTCGGCCAGGCCGTCCTCGATGTAGCGCTTAACCGCATAGATGGCCTTCTGGGTTTCCTTGTTGTTGAGGATCGGCCGGTAGTTGGCCGGCAGAATCTTGTCAACTGCCTCGTAGGTGCTGATACCGGGCCCGGCGAGGTCCGCGGCTTTGCCGGTCTTTCCCGGCGTTGGCATGAAGTTCGACGCCTTCTTGGGGGCCTTCTTGAGGGCCTTCTTCAGGACTTTCTTCGGCGCCTTCTTCACGACCTTCTTCGCCGTCTTCTTCTTTGCCATGCTGTTATCTCCTTGGTAAATTGGCACTTGCGGCCTGGTTTTGCTGTGGTTCTCGGTGGCAAACGTCAGGCCGAAACGAGTGTCTGTTCGGGTTAGCGGGTCGCAGAGCGGGAAAGAATACACAGGCGCGAGTGAGTGTCAAGGAGAGGAAGGCAGGTGTTCCAGTGCTCAAGTGTCCCAGTGGTCCAGTGGCGAGGGGCAAAGGACTGATTGCGGGACGTGGGAGTTTGACTCGGTTACCGCTGACGCTAGAATGGCTTTCGTTCCGGCTGACTGCTAAAGCCGGAGCGGAATCATTTGTAACCGGGACACGAGCCGGAAAGACAGGGGGACAGTGAGGCTGTTGAAGAAGCCGTCTCTTGTCATTCTGAGCGCAGCGAAGAATCTTCGCGAAGTGGATACTACGAGAGTTAGAAGACCCTTCACTTCGTTCAGGGTGACATAGGTGAAGTCTCTCAACAGCCCCGCAGTCCCCGTTTTCGCGGCCTTGTCTCTCTAGCAGGAGGAAGCATGAAAGCACTAACCGCCCGCGAGGTCCTTGCACTCGTCCGGAAAGACCGCATCAGGTTCGCCCAGCTCTGGTTCACCGATGTCCTCGGGTTCCTGAAGGGCGTGACGATTCCGGTCGCTCAGCTTCCACGCGCCCTCGAGGGCGGTATGGCTTTTGACGGCTCGTCCATCGAGGGCTTTGCCCGCATCGAGGAATCGGACATGGTCGCGCAACCGGACCCGGCCACTTTTGCCATCCTGCCGTGGGAAGTGCAGGGCGGGCGCGCGTGCCGGATGTTCTGCGACGTCATGACCCCGGCCGGCAAGCCGATTACCGCTGACCCTCGCTTCGTCCTCCGCCGGGTGCTCGACCGGGCAAAGAAACTGGGCTACACCTGCTACTGCGGCTGCGAGATGGAATCGTTCTATTTCAAGAGCGACAAAGCACCAGAGTTCCTTGACCTGAACGGCTATTTCGACCTCACCCCTACCGCGATCGCTGAACGGGTGCGCCACGACTCGATTGACGCGCTCGAGAAGCTCGGGGTCAGAGTCGAGTACAGCCATCACGAGGTCTCGCCGAGCCAGCATGAGGTCGACCTCCGCTACACCGATGCGCTGGCGATGGCCGACAACGTCGTCACCTACCGGTTCGTCGCCCGCCAGGTCGCGCAGAAGAACAACGTTCACATCAGCTTCATGCCCAAGCCGGTGTTCGGGGTCAACGGCTCCGGCATGCACGTCCACATGTCGCTGTTCAAGGGCGCGAAGAACCTCTTCTTCGACGCCCGTTCGCCGATGAACATCTCGGACGTCGCGCGCCATTACGTGGCCGGCCTGCTCCGCTACGCTTCGGAGCTGACCGCGGTTACCAACCAGTGGGTCAACTCGTACAAGCGGCTGGTACCCGGCTACGAAGCGCCGGTCTATGTGTCGTGGGCCCAGATGAACCGCTCGGCGCTGGTGCGCGTGCCCGCTTTCGACAAGAAGCGGCCCAATTCCGCCCGGGTCGAGTACCGCTCGCCCGACCCGGCCTGTAACCCCTACCTCGCATTTGCGGTGTTGATTGCCGCAGGCCTCGAAGGCGTAACGAACAAGCTGAAGCTCGGCCCGCCGACATCGGACAACATCTACCGGATGACAGCCAAGGAACGCAAGGCTGCGGGCATCGGCTCGCTCCCGTCCGACCTCTACGGCGCG
>CAZSUX010000382.1:0-2527 GCA_964610135.1 uncultured bacterium
GGCGGGAGGCTTCAGAAGAGGACTCGCGTACAGGTGCGCACGGTGACTGACAACGCGACTCCCTGGCCGATTCGCAGCGCGACTCGCAGGTTGAGTTGCGGCGCGAATTGCAGAGGGACTTGCGGGAGGACTCGCGAGAGGACTTGCGTGGCGACTTCGATGGCGAGTCGCGCAGTCAGTCTGAGGAGACCTTCGTGAGCATCCGCGATGCCATCCTGCAGCGGAAGCTGCTTTGGCGACAGCAAGGCTGCCACCTTTCCAGTCGCTGAGCGCGGAAACGCGGGAGCTGCGCTCCCGCAGTGGTTGCCGTCAGCGGGCTTGGGACACGATCCGGAATCCTCTGCGGATTCCGGTCATGTCCCCGCCCCGCGCTTGGGCGCGAGGAAGAGGACCGCAACGACCGGGCGCGTGAAAGAGCCGCCGTTGTCGTCTATGAGCCTGCGGATGGCGCGGAAGAGGTTGCGCCGGACCTGAGAAGCGAGGATGGCGTGGTCGGACATCGTCTTGAGCAGGCCGATGTAGCGGTCGGCGCTGTATTCGCTCTGCCAGGGATAGCGCAGGACTGTGACCGGGCCGAACAGGCCGGAGTTGACGATTTTCTTGCGTTGGCGCTCGATGCGCAGTTCGGGCGGCGGGGAGAAGTGCGGCCGCGGGACGATGCGGCGGTAGATTTCGTGCAGGTCGTGAAAGAACTTCGTGTTCGGCACTTCCGGGAAGTTCCAGAGCAGGGCAAGCGAGCCGTGCGACTTGAGCGCCCGGGCGCATCGCGGGTATGCGACCTTGTACGGAATCCAGTGGAATGCCGTGGCGGCGAGGACCATGTCATACGAAAAGGGGGACTGTACCGGATTGCGGCCGAGTCCGCTCGGCCGGGGACTGTCCCCCTTTTCGCCAGCGTGTGCGGCTTGGGACACGATCCCAATTGAGGACAATTGGGTCACGTCCCCGCCGCCAGTCCAGTCCTCGAACGCCACGTTCAGTATCTCGACGTTTGGGAACGGGCGCAGGTTCTTGCGGCAGAGCCGCGCCATGCTCGCGCCCAGTTCCAGTCCGAGGATTGAGAAGCCGCGGCGGGCAAGCGGCAGGGTCGCCAGTCCGGTGCCGGGGCCGATTTCGAGAATCCGTCCGCCTTCAGGGATTCCGGAGAGCTGCACCAGGTCCTCGAACAACGGTTCGGGGTAGCCGGGCCGGAACTTGTCGTACAGCCGCGCACCCGCATCGAACGACCGCTTTCGCAGTTGGTGCCGCTCGGTTGCTTTGAGCGGCAGGTCCTTGCGGTGTTGTGGGTGCATGGCGTTCAGCGGCTGACAGCATACAGCGTATGTGCGCCAAGGTCTATCTTGGGACAAGCGGTGTCGGTCCCGGAGGAGGGAACTAAGCCAGAAGCCTAGAGCCAAGAGACAGAAGCCAAGACGCTTGTGCCGGTGCTTGAACTTGTGCCTGGGCTTTCGTGCTTGATGATTGTTGACCGGCGGGGCAGAGAGGGTATTATGTTCAATCACCGGTGACGTAAGAAAAGGAGTGCTTTCATGAGACAGCTGCTCGTTTTGCTGGTTTTGCTCGCGGTCCCGCTTATGGCCGGGACAGAGACGAGAACCGCGAAGTTCGACCGGGATGACCTGGTCATCTCTTCGCAAGGCGGTTTCGACAATATCGAATTGCGGGGTGGGGTCGCCTTGATTCAGCCTGGGGCACCGCGCGTGCCGCGCGTTGTCGAGGCATTGGCGATTCCCTCCGGCGCAGTGCCGGTGGGAGTGGAGGTCCTGTCCATCGAATGGACCACGCTGCCCGGGACCCACAAGGTCGGGCCGGCCCAGCCGGACGTACCGCTGCCGCAGCCCGGCAAGACATTCGCGCCTACCCGGTATGAACCGGACGCGACAATCTACAGTTCGAGCAACGCCTACCCCGCGACCAGTGCGCGCCTTGCCGGCTATGGTACGATGGCCGGGTACCGCATCGCTCACGTCGAGCTGCACCCGGTGCGCTACATCCCCACCACGGGCGAGCTGCAGGTGGCGACGAAGCTGACCTACCGGCTTGAGTACGCGGGTGGGATCTCGGAGGCGGTTGCGACCGCCGGCCAGAAGGCGCTGTTCGGTGATATGGTGCGGTCACTGGTGAAGAACGCCAACGACGTCAATAAGTGCGCGCCGGGAGTGCATCCTGCGGCGTCGTTCTCGCTGCCGGCCGGCCACTACGAATACGTGGTCGTCACCGACGCGGTGATGGACACGGTTTTCCAGCGCCTTGCCGACTGGAAGACGGCAAAGGGCGTCCCGGGGAACGTCGTGACAACCGACTGGATATACGCCAACTACTCGGGCTACGACAACCAGGAGAAGATCCGGAACTTCATCAAGGACGCCTATTCGACCTGGGGCACGATGTACGTGCTGCTCGGCGGCCAGGGCGACTACGTCTCCAGCGGCCAGAACATCATTCCGACCCGGATGGGGAACTACGGCGACGACGAGCCCTGCGACCTGTACTACGCCGGGCTGGACGGTACGTGGGATTTCAACAA
>CAZSUX010000383.1:0-2518 GCA_964610135.1 uncultured bacterium
CGGAATGAGACGTAGCTGTATGCTTGGTGCTCTTGGTGTCTTTGTGGTTCAATGCCGGATTCGGGGCCAGAACGCCCAGCGGGAGTCCCGAAGGACTCCCGCTGGATAGTCGAACGTGGGCTGTAGCTTAGACTACGCCCTGGTCGAGCATCGAGTCGGCGACTTTGACGAAGCCGGCGATGTTCGCGCCGTTGATGTAGTTGACGTAGTTGCCTTCCTTGCCGTACTGGACGCACTGAGCATGGATGGCCTTCATGATGCCTTGGAGTCGCTGGTCAACCTCTTCCCGGGTCCAGGAGAGACGCAGGCTGTTCTGTGACATCTCGAGCCCGGAGGTGGCGACGCCGCCGGCGTTCGCGGCCTTGGCCGGTCCGTAGAGGATCTTGGCGTCCACGTATGCCTTCATCGCGTCCGGTGTCGAAGGCATGTTAGCACCCTCGGAGACAACGAAGACGCCGTTCTTCAGCAGGTTGGCTGCGTCCTTGCCGTTGATCTCGTTCTGGGTCGCGCTCGGGAACGCGCAATGGGCCTTGTGGTCCCAAAGCGGATTGTGGTCGGCCTTCGCGTCGGCCGGTGTGTAGACCGCGCCCTTGAACTTGTCGGCGTACTCCTTGATGCGGCCGCGCTTGACGTTCTTGAGTTCCATCACGAACGCGATCTTCTCGCCGTCGATCCCAGCCTCGTCGTAGATGTAGCCGCTGCTGTCGGAAAGCGTCACCGCGACCGCGCCGAGCTGGTTCAGCTTTTCAACCGTGTACTGCGCCACGTTGCCCGAGCCGGACACCAGGCAGTGCTTGCCCTTCAGCGAGTCGCCGCGGGTCGCGAGCATCTCCTGCGCGAAGTAGACCGCGCCGTACCCGGTCGCCTCGGGCCGAATCAGGCTGCCGCCCCAGTTCCGGCCTTTGCCGGTCAGGACGCCCGTGAATTCGTTTCGCAGCCGCTTGTACTGGCCGAACATGAACCCGATTTCCCTGCCGCCGACGCCAATGTCGCCGGCCGGCACATCGGTATTCGGCCCGATGTGTCGGAACAGCTCGGACATGAAGCTCTGGCAGAAGTGCATCACTTCGTTGTCGCTCTTGCCCTTGGGGTCGAAGTCGCAGCCGCCCTTGCCGCCGCCCATCGGCAGCGTGGTCAGCGAGTTCTTGAATACCTGCTCGAAGGCAAGGAACTTTAGGATGCCGAGGTTCACACTCGGGTGGAAGCGGAGCCCGCCCTTGTACGGGCCGATGGCCGAGTTCATCTCGATACGGAAGCCGCGGTTGACCTGGACTTCACCTTTGTCGTTGACCCACGGCACGCGGAACATGATGACCCGTTCCGGTTCGCAAATCCGCTCCAGAATCTTCGCCTTCTGGTACTTGGGGTTCTTCTCCAGAAATGGCATGAGTGACTCGACGACTTCGCGTACCGCCTGGTGGAACTCCTTTTCACCGGCGTTCTTCGCGATGATGCCTTGCATGAAGGCATTGACTGCATCAGACATTCTGTCCTCCTGTTAGAGCTGTCGCGGACGGTAATTGTTGGGCGAAACTGGTTTCCGCTCTGTGTGCCGGCTCTTACCGGCGGCCAATTATACCGCCGGCCTTGGGCACGTCAATCCTGCCGGTCAAACACAAAGGGCCTGCGCCCGGCCATGGGGTCGGGCGCAGGTTGCAGGAGGACAGGTCCTGCTTCAGTCAGTGCTTCACGGAAAGAGGCCGCGCTCGCGGTAGACCTTCTCCAGCCGGACGAGAGCAACCATATAGGCCGCGGTTCGCCAGTCAACTCGGTACTGGCGCGCGGTCTCGCGCACGCGCGCGTACGCATCCACGATACGGCGATACAGCTTGCAGTCAACCTCCTGGAGCTCCCACGATTCGCTGCGCTTGTTCTGCAGCCACTCGAAGTAGCTGACCACAACTCCACCCGAATTGCAGAGGATATCGGGCAGCAGGTCGATCTTGCGCTCGGTGAGCACCCGATCGCCGTCCGGGTTGGTAGGTCCGTTCGCACCTTCGGCAACGAGCCGGACGTTCAGCAAGGGTGCGGTGGCGCCGGTAATCTGGTTCTCGAGTGCGGCCGGAACGAAGATGTCTGCCTTGCTGCGCAAGAAAGCAAGGTGGGTGATGGGCTTGGCCCCGGGATAGCCCGCGACTCCACCCTTGGCGCGGACGTGCTTCGTCAGCTCGTCGGGGTCGATGCCGGATTCGTTCGCGATCGCGCCGGTCACATCCTCGGCCGCGACCAGCTTCGAGCCAAAGGGCTTCAGAAGTCGCGCAGCCCAGGAACCGACATTGCCGAATCCCTGGACGATGTAGCTCGCGCCGTCAAGTTCGAACTTGTGGTCCTTGGCCCATTCCCGGATAAGGTAGACGACGCCCTGGCCGGTTGCTTTGTCGCGGCCGAGGCTGCCACCGGCTTCGATCGGCTTCCCGGTCACGACGTGCAGCATCCGCTGCCGCTCGTTTGCCGGCATCATTGACTGGTAGGTGTCGAGGATCCAGGCCATGATCTGGGCGTTGGTGTTGACGTCCGG
>CAZSUX010000384.1:0-2511 GCA_964610135.1 uncultured bacterium
TTCCTTGACGTCGTCCTTGAAGCGTTTGAGCGAGGTGACCTTGCCGTTGTAGATTTCCTTGCCGTCGCGCATGACCCTGACCTTGGCGTCGCGGCCGATTTTGCCCTTGGTGCAGTAGGAGCCGGCGATCATCCCCAGTTTGGGAACGCGGAAGACCTGACGGACCTCGGCCGACCCGAGCTCGACTTCCTTCTCTTCCGGTTCGAGCATTCCGAGCATTGCGTTCCGGATGTCTTCGATAGCGGCGTAGATTATCCGGTAGGTGCGGATCTCGATGCCTTCTTTGTCGGCCATCTGTTTGGCATCGGTCAGCGGCTTGACGTGGAACCCGACGATGATGGCCTCCGAAGCCTTGGCCAGCAGCACGTCGCTTTGGTTCACCGGGCCGACCCCGGAGTGAATCACGCGGACCCGGATGTCCTCGATGGACTGGCCTTCGAGCGAATCGCGCAGCGCCTCGGCCGATCCGGATACGTCGGCCTTGATGACGATGTTCAAGTCCTTTATCTTCCCCTCGGCGATCCGTTCCTGAATCGCCTCAAGCGAGACCTTGGGCTTGCCGGCGGAGAGAATCCGGTCGCGCTTGGCCAGGAACCGACGCTGGGCCATCATGCGCGCCGTCCGTTCGTCCTCGACGACGTCAAACCGGTCGCCGGCCTGGGGCAGGCCGGAGAATCCGAGCACCTGCACCGGCAGTGACGGCGTGGCCTCGGCCATCGTCTCGAAGTCTTCGTTCAGCAGGTCGCGTACGTGACCGAAGAACTCGGCCGCAACAAAGGGGTCGCCCTTGCGTAGAGTGCCCTCCTCGACCAGCACGGTCGCAATGCTGCCCCGGCCGCGGTCGACCCGGGCTTCGATGACGACACCGCGGGCCGGTCCTTCATAGGCCGCCTTCAAACCGAGTTCGAGTGCCAGCACCGAGACAGCATCGAGCAGCGCTTCAACGCCCTGGCCGGTGACCGCCGAGGTCTCGATGCAGAAGGTTTCACCGCCGTAGCCCTCGACTTTCACGCCATGCTGGGCAAGCTGGGCTTTGACCCGGTCCGGGTTGGCATCGGACAGGTCGGATTTGGTGATGGCAACGATTATCGGAACGCCGGCGGCGCGGGCGTGGTCGAGCGCTTCCTGCGTCTGCGGCATGATGCCTTCGCTCGCGGCCACCACCAGTACCGCGATGTCGGTGACCTGAGCGCCGCGGGCCCGCATCGCGGTGAACGCCTCGTGGCCGGGCGTGTCGAGGAACACGATCGGCTTGCCCTGATAACTCGCCACGTAGGCGCCGGTGTGCTGGGTGATGCGGCCGACTTCGCTCTCGGCAACCTTGGTTTCACGGATGTAGTCGAGCAGTGCCGTCTTGCCGTGGTCGACGTGGCCCATCACCACGACAATCGGCGGGCGCGGCTTGCGTTCGCCGCGTTCGACCTTGGTCTCGACCTCGGTCTCCTGCTCGACCGGTACCCCGAACTCGTCGGCAATCAGCGTGATTGTCTCGAGGTCGAGGCGTTGGTTCAGGGTCGCGAGCATGCCCATGCCCATACATTTCTTGATGACGTCCGAAGCCGTCACGCCCAGGGCGTGGGCGAGCTCGGCGACCGTCATGTACGCGTTGATCTTGACCGAAGGCCGGGCCGCAGGCTGAACCACGGTCGGAGCCTCCCGTACCGGCTTGCGGTGCTTGATTTCCCGGCCCTCAATCTTGGCCAGTGTGTGTTTGACGTTCTGGGCTACCTGCTGAGATTCGGACGGCTGCCGCGGTTGAGGGGGCGGCGGCGCGGCGCGGGTGCGACGGAGGAGGTCCTTGAACTCGTGCTTCTCATTCTTGAGGCGTAGCTTCGCGGCCTCGAACTCCGCCTCGTTGATGTAGGACGTATAACCGCGCGGGCGGAAGTTCAAGTCCTTAAGTACGCGAATGAGGGCTTCGCTCGAGAGCCCGAGCTGCCGGGCCGCGTCAAAGACCTTGAGCTTCGGCATCGTAGCTTCAGGATTCCTGAGTAGGAGTCCGAGTCGGGGCAGGCTCCGGTGCCGGGGTCGGTTCAGGTTCCGGTGTCGGGGTCGAGGTGGGCTCCGGCGTAGAAGCAGGCTCTGGTGTTGGTTCCGATGCCGCCGTTGGCTCTGGTGCCGCGGCCGTCGGAGCCACCGGCTCGGGTGCCGGCGCCGCGGGCTGCGGCGGCGGGGTGAATACCGGCTTGCCTTCGTGTATGCGCCAGACCGCATCCCGCGCCTGCTGCTTCAGTGGCTCGACTGCTTCGGGCGCGAGTTCGGTGATGCGGGCGAGGTCCTCGGGCGTGGCGTTCAAGAGGTCGAATGCCGTGTTGAGCCCGGCCGTGGTCAGCTTCGCAAGGAGCGCCTCTTCGAGCCCCAGCTTGGTCGCCGGAATCGCGCCGGCCTTGCCCATGATGATGCGGTTGCGATAGTCGGTTTCCTTCAAGACCTCGATCTTCACGCCGCAGAGCAGGCTTGCGAGCCAGACGTTCTGGCCCTTCTTGCCGATGGCGATTGAGAACTCGGCGT
>CAZSUX010000385.1:0-2510 GCA_964610135.1 uncultured bacterium
CGCACCGCGAACGTCGGTCTGGCGACGGTGCCGAGGGACCGAAGCTCGCGGCTAGCGGGCCAAGAGACGCCGAATGCCACTGCGGAAAGGCGGCTTGATGATGCCGCGGTCGGTGATGAAACCGGTGATGAGGCGGGCCGGAGTGACATCAAAGGCCGGGTTGAAGACGGACACGCCTTTGGGCGCGGCCCGGCATCCGGCGAACGCCCGGACCTCTTCCCCATCCCTTTCCTCCACGACAATCTTCCCGCCATTCGGAGTCGCCGGGTCAAAGGTCGAGGTCGGCGCGACAACGTAGAACGGCTTGCGCGCCGCCCGCGCCAACGTTGCCAGCATCCTAGTCCCGACCTTGTTCGCCGTGTCACCGTTGGCCGCGATTCGGTCGGCGCCCGCAAGAACGAGTTCGCACTTGTCCATGACGCTGGCTGCGGCGCTGTCGGCAATCAGGGTGACCGGTATCTTCGCCCGCATGAGTTCGAGCGTTGTCAGCCTGCTGCCCTGCAGCAGCGGTCTCGTCTCGCAGGCATATACGTGCGGCTTCTTGCCTTCGAGGTGTGCCTGAAACACGACACCAAGGGCGGTTCCCATTCCGGGCGCTGCCAACGCGCCGGTATTACAGATGGTGAGGATGTTGGAGTTCTTCCGAACCAGCTTCGCGCCGTAATGCGCCATGGCGAACGAGCGGGCGATTTCCTCGGCCTCGATGGCCCTGGCCTCATGCAGCACTGCTTTGCGCAGACTATCGGGCGAAAATGGGGGCAGTCCCCCGGCGCGCCCGGGGCGCGGGACAGTCCCCATTTTCGCGGTACAGTCCCCGTTTTCGCAGTCGTGCCCCGGGTCGGACACGGACTGCATGACACGGACAACAGCCCACTTCAGGTTGACTGCGGTCGGGCGTGCAGCGATCAGCGTACGCGCCGCTCGGGCAAGCCCGGCTTTGAGAGCCCGGTCAGGAAGTCGCCGGGCCTCAACGGCAAGGCCGTAGGCAGCGGCAACACCGATGGCCGGTGCTCCGCGCACTGCCAGCCGCTTGATGATGCCGGCGACCTCGGTCGCGCTTGTGGGATGGAGATATCTGAATCGATGGGGCAATGCTGTCTGGTCCAGCATGCGAAGTCGCGAGCCGGTGAAAGAAACCGCCCGATACAGGAAGCCAAGTAGCTGGTTCGGCATGCCTACATCTCGTTCGGGACACGATCCGGAATGTCCGACATTCCGGTCATGTCCCTCACGGCACCGGTCTTCCTCAAGACCGCCACCAGACCAAACGATTCCCGGTCGTGCAGTCCAGGCTCGGACCGGACGAGGTCGAGCGTGCTCAGGTATCCCTCGAAGTCGAACCCGTTATGGTCGGGCAGGAACGAGTAGAGGCGGAACAACCAGGATTCCAGCCAATTCCGAAGCGCGCCGAACTCGACATGACGGCGCCCGAGGCTCAACACCAACCCCTGCAGCCGGTTCACCAGGTAGCCGCCATGCTGCTCGGCTCGAACCGACTCAGCCGCAATGCGCCCGGACACAAGCCGGTACACGCAATGCTCATCAAACGGACTGCGCCGCCGGTCGCCGAGAAACCGGTCGAGCGAGCTATACGTGTACTCAACGAAGTGCGGCGCGTAGCCGGAGAACGGGCGCGGGAACGCCGACCGGTCGAGCGTGGTCAACACCATCATCCCGCCAGTAGGCAGCGCGTCGTAGACCCGGCGCAGCAGCGCTTCTGCTTCGTCCGGGCGGAGGTGTTCAATCACCTCCAGGAGCAGGACGGCATCAATTCCGTCGAGGTGCTCCGGCCGGATTGACCGCACGTCGAGGTGACTGAAGCTCAGGCCTTGGCGATCAAACCGTTCGCGTGCCCCGGCCAGCAGGTGTTCCGAGTAGTCGGTCGCCTCGATTGTCCAGCCATCCGGCATTACCTGGGCGAGGGCGCTGGTCAGCACGCCGCTGCCGCAGCCGAACTCCAGAAGCCGAAGCGGCGCGCGGGACATGGCCGGAAAACGGGGACTGTACCGCGCGTCCTCGCGCTTCGAGGGACTGTCCCCGCTTTCCGGATGGAATCGTGTCCCCAAGGCTGCCGCGTCGCGCAGCACGGTCAGGACCGCAGCGTAGTTCGCGCAGTGATGGAGCTGCAGTCTCCGGTCGCGCTGCTGCTCCACGCTTCCGCCTTCGAGGTTGCCGAAGTCGCGCGACTTCTCGATGCGCTGGAACTCGTCCCAGATTCGCTTCACGTCCGCGCGGAAAGCACCTCCGTCGTTCCGATTGGCCGGGGCTGACACGGGATAGAATATCACGCTCGGCTCATTCCGCAACAACCGCAGATACCGGTGGATCAGGAATGTCGCTGCCGCCCCCTCCTCACCCTCGCTCCGCTCTCCCTCTCCTCCCCGAGGAGAGGATCGGGGTGAGGAGCCCAGCACTGGGTCACGCGACCACTTGACCACTGGATCACTATCCTCCCCCCCTAGTCCCGACATAGGAATCTGATTTGGTCTGGAAAAGAGAGGCTGCCTCTC
>CAZSUX010000386.1:0-2503 GCA_964610135.1 uncultured bacterium
CGGTCGTCCGGGTGTACGGCATTGAGGAACGCACCATAGGTTGCTTCGAACTCCCGCGGCTGCAGGCCGAAAATCCGGTATACCTCATCCGACCAAGTGAGCTTGTTCTTAACCAGGTCGAGGGTCCAGCTCCCGAGGTGCGCCAGTTGCTGCGCATTCTTCAGCCGGGTCTCGCTCTCCTGAAGCTGCCTGAGCACGGGGTTGGTTATCACGTAGAAGAGCCCCGAACCGAGCAGGACGACGACCAGCGTGACCGCTATGCTGATGAGCCCGGCCCGGACAAAGGGCGCGCGGACCTCGGCCATATCAACCTTGGCCACGACACCCATGCCGAATGCGTTGACCGGCGCGTACGCGGCCAGCACTCTGACTCCGCGATAGTCCGGACCAACCATCGTACCGGTCAAACCGGACAGGGCCCGGCGCATGGGCTCACCGTCGGTCCCGTTGAACGGAATCACTTGGGAACTACTGGAACCGGGATGCCGCTGGCTCAGGAGGTAAATGATGCTGTCGCCTTCGTGTCGGGCAAGGGCGAACTCGCCGGTGTATCCGAAGCCGCCGAACCGGCTGTTGACGTCGCGGACCTGGTCGAGGGTCGCGGCGAACTCATCGCCGTGGTCAATTGAGTCGGGAACGAACCGGCCGACCCGCGCCTCGTGATCGGCGACGCCCTCTATCGTGCGAGCCTGGCTGTCGGCAATCTCGGCGAGCAGCTCGGTCTGCTGGCTCAAAGCCGCCCGATAGAGCAACCCGATAATGACCGCCGCGACCAGGAGCACCGCGACGGTGAAAATGGTTATGAGCAAAGGTATCCGGCGCATCAGTCGCTAAGGCTTGACCTGCGGGCCGCGGCGGTCGGTTGAGTCGTCATAGTCGGTGTGTGCCATCTTTGCGAAAGGCAAAACCGAAACGCCCGGCTTCGGCCGCCGGGAAGTCGGTTCCTAGGCTGATGTCCGCGCCCCACAGTGTTATCATCCGTGACCAGAAGCACAGTTGGCTGACGTCGTTGACAGTGTACATCCGAAACTGGCTTCAAGTCAAGCCATAAAGTGTAACATTTGATGCAACAAGCATGCCCGAGTACCCGCCTGAGAGACGCTACATTCGTGTAACATGCGGAAGGAAAACGGCCGAAATGTAACACAGTGGGTTACGTTTGACAGCTATCCCGAGAAGGGTGCGGCAGAGGCGTACGAGGCGATCAGGTGTCGAGACGGATTGGGGCGCTGCTGATTCGGCACGCCGGTTGCATATCTACGGTTCGTGAGTATCGAGAGACACATATGGAAAAGGGCATCCGGGTGCGCCGCACACTGGCTGTCAGCCTCTGACTGCCGGCGCAGTTGCAGACGACCCGCGGTCGTTTGCGGCCCCGGACTCTTTCCAGGCTGCCAGGGTGGCGACGCGCCCGCCATCCCGGCAGCGTGCCGACTGAGGAGAGATCGAGAGTCGGTCCCTGAACGGACAAAGGAGAGGAAATGACGAGACTTGAAAGACAGTACAGGAGGAAGGTGAACTCAAGGACCTCTGGGATCGGTCGTCAGTCACGGCCAGAGGTGGTTGTGTGCGCCGGTGGGCGCCGATTCGCCGACACGGATTGCTCGCGATTCTCTGCTGCCGGCATGGGAAGCGTGTCAAGGATAGCCGTTGAGCGGCACGACTGGCTGGTGCCACTGGAGCTGCCGTGAACGGCAGCGTTCAGTCAAGGACGAAGTGGAGCGAGGCCGAGACTTGCCTCTGCTCAGTTGCCTACCAGCCAAAGTCACGGATTCTCATTCTGGAGTTCCCGCGCGACGGCGCCTACCTCTATCATAACGTACCGGTCGGGGCGTACGAGATGCTGAGACGCTCTCCTGCCGTGCGCGCCTCGTTTGTCCGGGGCGGACGCCATCGCTACTCGGTCCTGACTCCGGTATGACTTCGGAGAGACAGAAATGATACTCTGCGCCGAGCGCTTTGACCGGAAGCAGCATCTATCGTCGCTGCCCGGCCTCGGGCACCTCTCCAACTCGTGTGCTGCGCGTGAGCTACACCTCCCTTCGGGCGACTGGGCCCAGCGGCAGACGCACTTGCGCGGATTCGGTACGATGACATTGTTTCCAAACCGACACGGCCGACGCCTGATCGGTCGTGCCAAGACCACAACTTCACAAGGAGAATGACAACATGGCTAGAGAACTCACGCGATGGGACCCGATCGCCGTGTCCGACAGCCTGCACTCGGAGTTAGACCGGATGTTTGACCGCCTCGCCTTCCGGCCCAATTGGAGCCCGCGTACCTGGTCCGAAGCCGACTGGATCCCGGCGCTGGACGTCGAGGAAACTGATGCGGACATCGTAGTCCGCACCGAACTGCCCGGGATGAAGAAAGAGGACATCAAGGTGTCGGGCACGAAAGACTCCCTTTGCATCAGTGGGGAGCGCCGTTTTGACGGAGAAGAGAAGAAGAAGAACTACAACCGGGTCGAACGAGCCTACGGCAAGTTCCAACGTTGCCTGA
>CAZSUX010000387.1:0-2498 GCA_964610135.1 uncultured bacterium
TCTACAAGCTCAGCAAGCAGCGGGGCATCTCGGGCGAGAGCTTTGCGATGGCGGCCCAGGTGCTCTTGGACAAGTGGGCAGCCCGTGGCTGCGACCCGGAGGTCCTGGCCGAGATTCGAACGGACGTCTTCGACATCCCCGCGCCGAAGCCGTGGGTCGGGCTGTATCGCTGTTAAGAGGTGCATCGTCCGACGCCATCCAGCGCGCCTGTGCTTGATTTGGCGGCTCGAAGAGGCTATATTGACTGAGTAAACGCGAGGTGAAAGATGAAGACAGTCGATGAAGTCATGGAGTTGACAAGAGAGCTTCCGGAGAAGTTCCAGGAGGAAGTCCGGGACTTCGCCCGCTTTCTCGCAGAGAAGAGGGCGCGTCCGACCCGCAGGAAGCTGCGTCTGGACTGGGCCGGAGGCCTGAAGGATTTGCGCGACAAGTACACGTCGGTCGAACTCCAGCACAAGGCCTCGGAATGGCGGGCAAACGATGCTCTTGGTAGACGCTAACGTCTGGCTTGAGTTGCTCCTTGACCAGGAACAGGCAGGACAAGTACGTGACTTCCTGCGGGCGGTTCCCTTGGGCGAACTCGCCATAACTGACTTCGCCCTGCATTCGGTCGGCATTATCTTGGCCCGCAACAAGAGAGATGACCTGTTCACGCGGTTCATCTCCGACCTCCTCATAGGCACAGGTGTGCGCTATGTGAGCCTCGACTTCGCTGACCTGATGGCTGTGACCAAGACGAGAGAAAGTCTTCCTTTGGACTTCGACGATGCTTATCAGTACGTCGCAGCCGAGAAGCACGACTTGGTGCTGGTCAGCTTCGACGCCGACTTCGACCGGACCGAACGCGGGCGGAAGACGCCCGGCGAGGTTCTGGAAGAACCGCCTGTCGCCCACGACCGGCCCGCCACCAAGACCCGTCGCCCGCGTGCCCGCAAAGCCTGAGCCACCGCCCGCATACCGAAGTCCGGACCGTCGTCCTTGCACCCCAGCGCCGAAACCGTAACGGCCTGCCACCGGCCACCCTTCGTTCTTCCGCTCTGAACTCAGAGGCGGGGTTTCGCCCGCCCCTGTCTATGGTCTACTGCCTCCTGTCTTCTTGGTGCCCTACCTCGCTACCACGACCTTGCGGACTGCTTGCGGCATGGAGCTTGAGGCTTGTGGCTCCTCACGCACGAAGTACACGCCGGGCGCGAGCCCTCGCACGTCGTTCGCGCCCAGGCTGAGGTCCAGCACCTTGCGGCCGGAGATGTCCAGCAGATGAGCGCCCACGGCCGACCGCTCACCGCCAACCGCTTCGGGCATGAGGAGGACGCCGCGGACGATGGTGGGTGGTTCCGTCGCACAGATCGGCCCGAGCGGCTTTTCCTCAATCCCGACTCCCGGCTCGCGGATATCACCATCCACGTAGTCGTGTATGAAGTTGTCCGCCCGCAGTTGGGCCGCACTCGGATACTCGCTGCCATTGAGATAGATGCCCCAGTGGGCGCTGGAGCCGATGTCGCAGCCGGTTACGGTCGGCGTGCAGTCGGAGATGTAGATGTTGCCGTAGCCACCACCTGCGTACTGGACCTTGCAGTTGGTGAGCCGGCACTGGCTGTCTATTGAGTTGCCGTAGAACGATAGCCTGTCCCAGTCGCCGGCCGACGGCGGAGTCAGCGAACTCGTGAACGTAATCGAATCGGCAGTGCCGTCGGCGATGAGGCAGCCCGGGGAAGTATAGCCGACATAGAACTCGACGTTCGGATCGAGAGCTATGGTGCAGCCCGCCGCGATCGTCACTGTGGCGTTGCTGTCGATGGCGACGTCATCGGTGACGACGTAGGGCACGCCGTGGTTAAGCCAGGTGCCGCTGCTCCTGATCACTGAACCGTCGACTTCGATGCCGTTCTTGGCGTTGCCGGTGAGCGTGTTGCCGACGCCGAGCGTGTGTACGTTCCTCGCGCCGATGTGGACCGCGTACTTGGTGCAGCCCGTAATCGTGTTATTGGTGAAATCGCTGAAGCAGCCGTCAGGCGGGACCCAGACGCCGTTGGAGCCGCTCTTCCGGACGAGGTTGTGGTCGAACCCGATATTGGTGTAGTCGATCCTAACCGCACCGAGCTTCTCGCTGACCTTGCCGCCGAAGAGTACCTCGCAGTAGGACATCCGGGCGGTTGAAATCGTCTGGCCGTAGAACCCGATGTTGTCCCAGGCCCCCGGCACCGTGTCGGACAGAGACGTGAAGGTAATCATCGAGTCGGCCTTGCCGACGGCAATGATGGACCCTGGGTTCGCGTATCCGGTGTACAACTCCGCGGCGGTCGAGACTTGCACGGTGCAGCCCGGCATGATGGTCAGGGTGACGCTGTCGCCGGTGTGAACATCCCCGTCCAAGATGTGCGGGTTGCCGGATGGATGCCAGACTTCGTTGGTGTCAATCCGGCCCGAATGGTGAGTTGGTCCTGCGTCAGAGCCCTGCGGAAGGGCGTGGCCCGAGGCTATTGTTGTCAAACCCAGGG
>CAZSUX010000388.1:0-2489 GCA_964610135.1 uncultured bacterium
ACAAGGTCAGCCAGCGCTTACGGCGTTGGGGTAGAGACGTCGAAGACCTCCGTGCGGATTCGGGCAAGGACGGTGGAATCCAGGCCACGGGCACCCCATTTGTCGAGCAGGACCTGAGCCTGAATAGCGAAGCTCTCGCCGGAGATGCCCTGCTGCCGCGAGAGCTTGTAGAGCTGCCGCGCGTAACTCAGGTACGCAACATAGAAGATGGTGTGCACCCCGGCAGCGTTGAGCGTCTGCCTTGCCTTGGTCTCCATCTCGCAGAGGCTGGCGACTGCGGCCTCGTAGTGCTTGAGCATGTTCGGCCGCATGTCGTCGAGTATCTGCTTCACCTTGCCGGTATCGGTCTTTATCGTCCAGTTGTTCAGTCGCTGATTCGGATTGGTCATATCTTCTCCTTTGCTTGTCGGCATTTAGCGAGTGGCGACTTGCGACTCGGGATAAACTCATCCCGGGTCACCGTGCGCACTCACTTACTTGTAGTCCTTGGGGCGTGCTGCCTGTGAAAGAGACTTCGCTTTTCCGAGTGTCTGCCTTCGCATTCATGCCCCTTCACATATCTATGTGGACACCGAAGCCGAACTTGCTCAATTGTCTTCATCTACCTGTAAGGCGGCGTTGGAGTAACTCCTTGAAGCGAAGCAGCTTAGACGCATTGTTCTGTCGAAATCAGTGGCCGGCGATACTGCGTGAGTCGCCTCGTGAACCGTCCCGGGAACGGTTCGGGAGGTGATTCGAACCGGGATTCTCAAGGCGACATCAGACGCGACCCTCGCGCCGGTTCTCGCAGCAATTGCGGCGGCGAGTCTGCACGCGATCTCGACGGAGATTCGCACTTCGATTCAGAAGACCTCCTTCCTCGTGGTGTGGCATGGGATTGCGGCGGCGACTGCGATGGCGGCTCTTGAGGTGACGTGCGTGGCCGTGTGCGAAGTGACTCCGAAGGCGACTTGGACAGGGACTGACGCCGCGGCGGCTGCTGCGTAAACGGGGACAGCCCCCGGCCGCGAGGACGCGGCCGCAATCCGGTACAGTCCACGTTTTCGCAGGCGTGCTTGACTGGCCGGGTGCTCCTGATAGACTGCCCTCGGACCCAGCAGATGAAGATAAGCCTCAGGAACAACGGTGCTGTGCTCGTGGTCATGGAGCTGCTGTTTCTGCTGTTCGCCATCACCGTGCTCAGGAACTCGTTCGTGCCGGATTCGGTGGCAGTGACCACGGTCGTCGCGCTCTGGATTATCCTCGTGGCCGCGAGCTACGTGGCCGGTGAGTTCGAATCGACGGCCCGCGCCAATTTCGGCCTGACCCTCAGGACCCAGTCCGCGTTCGGGATGACCTACGCGGGCTACAGCATCCTGCACGGGGTGTGGCCGTGGGCCGAGCCCGTGACCGTCAAGTTCTGGCTGGCGCTATGGCTGTACCTCACAGCGCTTGCCCCGGTTATCGGCCTCAGCCTGCGCTACCTGACCCGCCAGCCGGTGTTGCTCGTGACTGACCTGCACTTCACCAAGACCAATCTGCTCCGCTGGTGGGGCTTCGAGTGTATGGAAGTCATCACGCTCGAGGACCTGCCGGGTTGGCTGAAGACGAACTCCGATGACCGGGGACAGGTTGCCAAGTACGATACCATCATCGTTGACAGCTCGAATCCAAAGACCGACCACATCGTGGCCGGGCTGTCGGGCGACTACTTCGTAGACTTCGTCGGCGTTCCTTCTTTCAAGATGTCCACGTACCTGTTCGGGCCCCACCCGCGGCCGATTGCTTCGTATTCGCTCTCCGGCGTGGGCCGGAGGTTGAAGCGAGTCGTGGATCTGGTATTGTCCGGTCTGGCCATCATCATCCTGAGCCCGGTCTTCATCGTAACGAGCATCATCATCAAGCTCGACAGCTCGGGCCCGGTTTTCTACCGGCACCGCCGGCTGGGACGGAACATGCGGGAGCTCCGAATCCTCAAGTTCCGCACGATGCACCGCGACGCGGACAAACGGCTGAAGGAGCTGCTCGCTTCCGATCCGGCGCTGAAGCAGGAGTTCGAGGAGAAGTTCAAGCTGACCAATGATCCGCGCGTTACGCGGGCAGGCAGGTTCCTGCGCAAGTTCAGCATCGATGAGTTACCGCAGTTCTTCAACATCGTGGCGGGCCAGATGAGCTTTGTCGGGCCGCGGCCGATTGTCGACGAGGAAGTGAAGTACTACAAGGAGCATTCGCTGGTGATGTTCCGGGTTCCGCCCGGTGCGACCGGCCGCTGGCAGGTTTCAGGCAGGAACGACACGAGCTACGATTCGCGGGTAGAGATGGACACCAGCTACGTGCAGGGCTGGACGTTCTGGGAGGACCTGAAGATCATCCTGAAGACCCCGCAGGCGGTGCTGTCACGGAAAGGATCGTACTAGGCAAATGACGAAGCTCGAAGCTAGAAATCCGATTGAAGCTCGAATGCAGCGAATGACGAATTCGGGACTTCGGGCTTGAATCGTCATTCGTGC